>JANMME010000063.1:0-2322 GCA_031373015.1 Saprospiraceae bacterium | reverse complement strand
CTCATGTGGCAGAGGTGCGGTGTCAGACAGCAACACACAGCGCATCAGGTCGTCTTGTGCTTCACCGGGACGAACTTTGCCGCGCTCATCTTCCATGCCTGCGAAAAAAGCAAGATATTCAATTTCCTGACCAAAGTTTTTGAGGTGGCGGGTGGCATTGAAACGGGATCTACGTTGTTCGGTTTCGGCCTTATCACGACGCACCTGTTGGAGATTGTCGGCGAGTATGCGGGTAACGGCTTCATGCTCGTGCATTTTTTCCAAAAAATGGTAAAGCAGTGCGGTGCGAATGCAGCCTTTTACGCTGCTGCCCGGCAAGTAAGCACGCCCGTCGGCAGTGCGTTGAAAACCGCGTATCTCTTGTTTGTCCCTTTCACCTTTGCCGATGGGTTGTATGGGCAGGGAGGGCAGGCTTTCAGAGCGCATAAAGTCCAGAAAGGCCCGTTCTTGCCCAATTTTTTTGGCAAATTCACGAAGGGTATGCAGTCGGCGCAATTCTGAAAGGCGTTGGTTAAAGTCCTTGCCCGCGCGCGGGTCGCCGCGCCGGGCAGACTCCAGGTCTGCCATTTCGTCCACGATGTCAGCCGACCAGTTGGCGAATTGGTTGGTTACATCTATACCCATTTTGTCCAAAAAACGCTCAAAAAACTGCTGTGAGGTGCGGTACAAGCGACCTTCATGAACGGTGTAGTCGAAGGCGTGCAGTTGCGAGCCGTCGCCGACGTGAAGCGGGGTGAGGGTGCGAAGGTTTAGGATCATTGCTTTTTCCAGTTGAGATTGACCATAAAGCCGAAGCCATTATCCCAGACATCGTGGGGAGGTGGAGGGGGCAAATCGGGGTCTTTGGGAAATACTTGTTTTTGGATATTGCCCATGTGCCGGGTTTTCTGCTCATCAGGGCGAGCGAACACCGAGCCTTCGCGGAAGTACATCCGAGCTTCCTTGCGGTGTTTCTGCTGGTGGCCGCCGACGTAGCCTTCGCGGCGCTCAAGCAGGTATTGCCAGCAGCCATCGGCTTTTTCCAAGTCCTCCAATTCTTGCTTGCTTGGGCGGAAAAGCGAGAGGTTGAGTAGCGCGTTGGCAGCGTTGGCAGGCGGTTCGAGGGTCTTTAGTTTTTCTGTAAAATCTTGTATGTCAAAATCAAACGCGCCTTTACCGGCAGTCCGGTCGGCGCCGATGCCCCAATGGCGCAGGAGGCGCAAGACCGGTTCGAGTTTCGAAATATCACCTTGGGCCAGAAAGTACAACCCGGTATTGGGTATGGCATCGTCTGATTCATTATTCGGGTCGGTCCACCAGATGTCTTCAGCATGGAAGAGTTGGCCTGCCGGGTCGCCATCGCCGTCAGCCACGGTGAGGGTGCCACCCCGCAGGCGGTCAATGGTGTTGTGGGTCATGCTATAGTCGTGGCGTTTGGGCGCCGTGCGCTCGATGGAATGGTTGGAAGGGGCGTACTCAATGTCATCTTCCTTTGCCTTGCGCTTGCGTACCAGTTCGTCTTTCAGTCTGATGAACAAGTCACTAGCAGTCAGTTCGCCATGCAACGCCGCTTTGAAATCATCGAAGCTGAGCAAACTGATTTTTTTGAGGTCTTTGCGCAACCGGTAGGCATCTCGGACTTTGCTGCGGTCATTTTCCTCTATTTGAGGAAGTACGAATGGGTTTGGGAAAAACGGAACACGTTCTGTGCCATGCTGCTTGAACGGGAACGCGCTGCTGATAACAAAATCTGGCTTGCCTTCCGCGCAGCGATCAAGAAAAGCCTTTAGTTCATCCGCGTCCCAGAGGTATCGAATACCCCAGCAAAGGCTGCCCCAGAGCGTATCGGAACGCAGATCCGTAACATAGCCGCTGCGCGGTATGAGATAGATAATTTTCATGGAATTGGCGGTTACAGGTTAGAAGGTATCTCCAGTTTCAATTGGTCTGAAGCCGTAAGGCTTTTGAAATCTGCCAATGGTTCGGCAGATTTTTTGATGGAAGGGCCCCCTTCTTTATAGTCTTTTGTAGAAACCCAAACGGGGTCGGCAAAGCCAAATTGAATGCGTCCGTAACCGCGCGAGCCGCTTTTGCCGAGGAAGTTATGCTCAAGCATGAACAGTGCCATGCGCAGGTTGTCGAGGTCGTCTTTGGCCTTTTCGATTGCATTTTCTTTGCCCTCGTTGACATCAAACAAAGAGTAAACGATCTCAAAATTGAAACGCGATCCCGCCGCCACACGTTCGATGAACCGTGGGTTGGTGCGGAGTGGATCCCAGATCGGAGCGACCTTGAGGATAGCGACCGTCACGTCACTCGGTCGCGCGAGGAGTCCATCCAGTA
>JANMME010000062.1:0-3407 GCA_031373015.1 Saprospiraceae bacterium | reverse complement strand
GCTCGGCATCTGCTATGGCGCCCAACTGATGGCGGATTTCTTTGGCGGCGAAGTAGCTCAATCTTCCAAACGAGAGTATGGCAAGATCATGCTACAGCACCACGCGCCGAGCGATCCTTTTTTCGCCGGCATTTCGAAACGTTCGCAGGTTTGGATGAGTCACTCGGACACTATTGTACGCATGCCAGAAGGTTTTGAAGTACTGGGCAATTCTGACACCATTCCGTACGCAGCATTCCGCTCCGAAGAAGGTAAATTTGCAACGCCTGTGTATGGCATACAGTTCCACCCGGAGGTCTTCCACAGCCTTGAAGGCTTTGAAATTTTGAAAAATTTCGTCCACGACATCTGTGGCTGTGCGGGCGACTGGACGGCACAACATTTTGTGGATGAAACCATCGTTTCCTTGCGCCAACAGGTTGGAAACGAGAAGGTTATCATGGCGCTTTCGGGTGGTGTGGACAGCACAGTGGCCGCTACCTTACTCCACCGCGCCATCGGCGACCGCTTGTTTTGCTTCTTTATTGACAATGGCTTGCTTCGTAAAAACGAGTTCCAAGAGGTGTTGGATTCTTACAAAGGCATGGGGTTAAACGTGGAAGGGGTTGATGCCCGCGAACGCTTTTACACGGCCCTCGCGGGCGTGAGCGACCCGGAACAAAAGCGCAAGGTCATCGGCAAACTTTTCATTGACCTTTTTGAAGAAGAAAGCGAGGCGCACCCTGATTTCCAGTGGCTGGGGCAAGGCACAATTTACCCTGATGTAATTGAATCAGTAAGTGTCCATGGCCCTTCAGTGACCATTAAAAGCCACCACAATGTGGGTGGATTGCCAGAAAAACTGAAACTGAAAATTGTGGAGCCGCTCCGTTCGCTTTTTAAAGATGAGGTGCGACGCGTAGGTCGCGAACTGAACGTTTCGCCCAATATCCTAAACCGACATCCCTTCCCCGGCCCGGGCCTGGGAATCCGAATTTTGGGCGACATCACCCCCGAAAAAGTACAAATCCTTCAGGAAGCCGACGCGATTTTTACCTCCAAACTCAAAGAACATGAACTCTACGACGAGGTTTGGCAAGCAGGCGCCATCCTCCTGCCCATTCATTCTGTAGGAGTTATGGGCGACGAACGCACCTACGAAAAGACCATCGCCCTCCGCGCTGTGAGTTCAACCGATGGCATGACAGCCGAGTGGAGCCGGCTTCCGCACGAATTCCTCGCGGAGGTCAGCAGCGAAATCATCAACAATGTGAAAGGCATCAACCGGGTGGTGTACGATATTTCGACCAAGCCGCCTGCGACAATTGAATGGGAATAATATTACCTTTGGTAAAAAATCAGAAACCATGACAAGAGCAAGAGATTTTACGCAACCGCTCATTTTACCCAAATCGCTCAACGGTCTAAATTTTGAGTTCAAACCCGAACGCCGCATGACGGACGAAGAACTCATCGAATTTTGTGCAAAAAACCCTCTTTTGCGCGTGGAGCAAGATAAAACCGGAAAACTCATCATTATGCCTCCTGTTGATTTCGACGGCGGCGCCCGTGAAGGCATCGCTTACGGCTACCTTTTTAATTGGTGGCTTTCTTACCAAAAAGGCCGTGTATTCAGCGCAACAACTGGCTTCCGATTGCCAGACGCTTCCGTCCGCGCTTCGGATGGCTCCTGGATTTCTGATGAGCGCATTGCACAAGTTGTTCCGGGCGACCGCAAAAAATTCGCACGAGTGGCCCCAGATTTTGTCCTTGAAGTGCGCTCCAATTCTGACCGACTACCAGTGCTAAAACGCAAAATGGCAGATACATGGATTGCCAATGGTGTACGGCTTGCATGGCTGATAGACCCGCTCCAGGAACGGGCATACGTCTATCGGCAAGATGGTACGCAGGAGGAATTCGTGGGGTTCGACCACCTGCTTTCCGGTGAAGACGTCTGCCCCGGATTTGTGTTTGACCTTTCAAAAATGCGTTTGTGAGTCACCGCCCTCATGTAAAAATCTGCTGTATTAGCAGCCTCGCCGAAGCCCAAATGGCGATTGATTTTGGCGCATCCGCTATTGGTCTAGTAGGCCACATGCCGAGCGGGCCTGGTGTTATTTCAGATGCACTGATCGCCGAAATCGCCAGCTCCGCTCCTGCGCATATCGCCACATTTTTGTTGACGAGCGAGACCGAAGCACAAGATATTATTGCCCATCAAAAAAAGGTATTGACCAATACCATCCAGATTGTAGACGCCTTACAATCAGGCACTTATGCCGAAATCAGGCAATCGTTGCCCGGCGTGAAACTGGTCCAAGTCATCCACGTCACAGGCGACGAAAGCCTCGACGAGGCCCTCCAAATCGCTCCACAAGTAGATTTCATCTTGCTCGACAGTGGCAACCCGAATCTCGCCGTGAAAGAACTTGGCGGCACTGGGCGAACCCACAATTGGGCCATCAGTCGCCGCATTGTTGAATCGGTGTCCGTGCCCGTGTTCCTGGCCGGCGGGCTGCGTCCCGACAACGTACAGGCTGCCATCGAAGCCGTGCAACCATACGGACTAGACCTTTGCAGCAGTGTGCGCAGCGAGGGCAAACTTGATCCCTACAAGCTGGAAAAATTCTTTGAAGCGGTCAGAGCGTAGGGCAAAACTCCCTGCTACGCCGAACTACATCACGAAATTCATTTTCTCAGTACAGACTTCTGGGGTACATTTGCCCTCCAAGCATCGAAACCTTATTTCACGCCGTTCTCTGGGAAAACATCGAAAATGAAATTGCACTATTTGCCTTTTACTTTTTGCCTTTTGTTGCTGTTCCAAGCGGGATGCTGTTACACCTTCAAGGGTATTTCGATTGATCCGGACGTGAAAACGTTCTTTGTCCAAAATTTTGAAACAGAAACTTCAAATGCCCCCCCTACCCTAGCCTTGGATTTCACCGAGAAATTAAAAGACAAGATTCGCTTGGAGAGTCGCCTGAGTTTGAAGAACACCGATTCGGATGTAGAATTTACAGGGAAAATCATTGAGTACCGCGTGGTGCCCGTTGCACCCAAGCCTGGTGAAGTAGTTGAACTCAACCGTTTGGAAGTAGGCGTGAGTGTTCTTTTTATCCACAACAAAAACGACAAAAAATCTTGGCCCACCCGCCGCACCTTCAGGCATTTTGCCGAGTTCAACAATACGGTAGATTTGCTCACAGTACAAGACCAACTCCTTCGAGAAACTATTTTCCCCCAAATACTGGAGGATATTTTCAACGCTGCGTTTAATGATTGGTAGCGAGATTGGCCCGATTAAGTAGATTGATTCGATTGGTTCGATTAGGTCAATACCCAAACATTAAAATATCCCAATATCCCAATATCCCAATATCCCAATATCCCAATATCCCAATATCCCAATATCCCAATATCCC
>JANMME010000473.1:0-17527 GCA_031373015.1 Saprospiraceae bacterium | reverse complement strand
CCCCCCCCCCCCCCCCCCCCCCCCCCCCCCCCCCCCCCCCCCCCCCCCCCCCCCCCCCCCCGCCCCCGGCATTCTCGCCGAACTCAAGGTATTTGTACATCAACTACTTCACCAAGGCTTATCAGTATGACTTGGATGCAATAGATGTTTGGGCGAGTCGAGTGCAGGTGGCGGAGTATGATGGGTTTTTGGATCCGTTTAACACCACATTTTATAATATGCAACTCGCCCCGGATGGCAAGATATATTCCAGCAGCACGGGCAGTGTTTCGTCGCTCCATGTTATACACAGCCCGGATGAACCGGGCGAGACCTGCCAGTATCAACAGCACGGGATAGAGTTGCGCACAAGGAACACTTTTTCCATGCCCACATTCCCCAACTACCGCCTCGGCCCGCTCGACGGCTCGCCCTGCGACACGCTGGGCTTGGGCAACCTCCCCATCGCTTGGTGGCGCTCCGAGCAGGACACCCTCGACCCGCTCTTGGTGGAGTTTCATGACCTCTCCTACTACGAGCCGGACACTTGGGCCTGGGATTTCGGAGACCCCGGTTCTGGCCTGAACAATACTACTAGCGAACGGCATCCTGACCACCTTTTTTCTGCTCCAGGTGAATACCAGATATGCCTCACGGTGAGCAATGCCAATGCCAGCAACACGCTTTGCCGCACGCTCACGCTTGGCAATACGCTTGCCGAAAACCCGGAAGTGCAAGAGCGCATCCAAGTGACGCCCAATCCCTTTCGAGACCATCTCAATATTGCCCTGAGTGCAAATCTTCGCAGCCCGGTTTTTCATCTCTACGACCAAATGGGCAGGCTCTTTCTCAAGAAAAGGCTGGCCTTCGGTATTATAGAGATAGACACCGAGGACTTGCCGTCAGGGATTTACTTCTGGCAGGTCGAGTCCAATGGAGAGCGAGTAAAAGCGGGGAAAATCATCAAGGCAGGGCGATAGCACGGCATGACCCCCTCGAATAAAATGGCACTAACTATGCATGGACGAAAAGTTGCGCTAAACGCGCAAACTTCGACCATGCCCGCGTTAGCAACAAAAACAACAATAAAATATGAATAATTTGAATATCAAATTCCCTTGCTTCATTTTAGGATGCCTGATTGCCCTTTCAGCATGTAAATCATCAAAAATGAATTACGATACCTCGTTTTGGGGTGAGGTCGAAAATAACCAAAACTATCTTTTTCGAGCAGACAGTCTAACGGCAATAGCAGACGGAGAGATAAATTCCGGAAGCATACTTCTATTTGGAGCTGCTAAAGGCGATTTTCACGAAGTATTTGTAACAAAAAAAAAGCGAAATAAAAATAAGAAAGTAAAATACTATTTGTACAAGCCAAAATATAAAAAACTTGGCTTATACTCAACGCTTTACTCTGAAAATTTGATACGAGCAAATGTCGACTATTCAAGGATTTATCAAACCGGCGAGCGGGGGGGATGTTATTATTTGAATTCAAATAGCAATCGAATTTATGTTGATAAATCGTTTTGCAAACCGGTAACTTCAACAATTGTTTCGACGAAGTCATACAGATCATCAAAACCCAAAAGTTCCGGCGGGGATGTTTATGTCAAAGGCCATTATCGAAAAACTAAATCTGGAAAAACTATCTATGTTAAACCGCATACAAGGAAAAGAAATTAAAACAAAATAAACTAGCTTTAAACGAAATTACTAATTAAAAAAACTCTTGTCATGCTTAAATCGTTTTACACAATTTTATTCTTGTCCATTTGGACAATCGCTTTTGCACAAGATCCAGCCAAAGCAGCAGAAAAAAACAAAGAAATCAGCAACGCAGAGAAGTTTTCTGAAAGGTCAGGAACTCTAATCCAAAAAGAACATGCTGACATTGGTTCTATTAAAACTTGAAATTTGGGGTAGTGCTGGGAGGCCATGTGACGCAACGATACTTGGGGCAGCTCCTATCGCTAACAATTGTAGCGTACCAACCCAATGTGACATTAGCTATGTTTTCGAACCCGTCTGTATATTTGATATTCCTGCCGTGGGCAACAGCAATCAAAATTTTGTCCATGTAGGCCCATTCACATGGTCAAATGAAACAAGCGAAAACGTATGTTTTCTAACGCTTGTCCCTTCTGCAGGTCTTGGCATTTACCTCGACAACATCACCGCCACCATCACCTGCGAACCAGAAATCACCTGCGAAGGGACCGCCAACGGCGAAGTCTGTCCCGGTGGGATCGCCGACCTTACTTTCGAAGTCTGCGCGACGGAGATTCCAGAGTGTTTGCCTCTGACACTTGTCACTCCACAGGTCTCCGTTCCATTTGGCTGGACATTTGTAGGAGGGAACCCAAGCCCCTTTACGCTGACAGAAGGGCAGTGCCAAACCATCAACGTACAGGTGGAAGCATCCAGCATGGCGCCTGTCGGCAGTATGGTGATGATTACGCTGAGCGGCACGGCCACAGGGCTTTGCACCACGGTGGATTGGGAGTGTTCTGCCAAGGTAACTGTTGCTGATTGCCCTACTTTTGGAGGCTTCAACTGCCCCTGCGACTCAGTTGGCCTCAACATTGATGCCAGCGAAGCCAGCCTCTACTACGACCCTGCCCTCGGCGGCACTCTTTACTCCAAGCTGGAAGATGCCTTTGACTACGACCAGGACAACGACGGGGTTATTGGATCTTTAGAGCACCACAACTGCATCGCCATATTGGGCAACCTCATCATGGACCAAAACTTGAAGATTGAGAATTGCCAAAACGTTCAGATGCAGCCATGCTCTAAAATCACCGTGAGCGTCCCTGCACCGGGCAACCTGTACCTGCATCGCAATACCATCTATTCCTGCGATTTCATGTGGCACGGCATTACCGTCAATCAGCTCTGTACGCTTAAACTCGAAAGCAATACAATCCGTGACGCGCAATTTGCCGTTACCGCCATTGGGGCCTTTGGCGCTATACCTGGCCCTAATACAACTATAAATGTAAAGGGCAACACTTTTGCCAACAACCATGTGGGCGTGTTCTTCCCCGGCAACTTCCAAAAGTTTGTCAGCCACTACCCCATTACGGGCAACACGTTTGAGAGCACCGCTGACCTGCTCCCGCCCTGCGATGCCAACCTGCCCAATTACAGCAGCACGCTTCGCGGGTATGCAGGGATAGTTACATTGGGCACGCCGCTTACCGTGGGCACGCACGGTGCCGGCGGCGCAGACAATTACTTCAAGTTGGTCCGAAACGGCATAATAGCCGAAAATGCCAACTTGTTTGTAAATCGAGCCGATTTCCAGCACATCATAGGAGGGCAGGATCAGAATCCCCCCTCTTTTGCGGCCGCGATTGGGAACGGCGTTGTGGCAGTCAACAGCAAGACGGACGTGTGGCGCTCCAACTTCGACACCGTTCCCAGGGGTGTGTTCGGGCATGGGAACAAGATGTTGACGGTCAAGAACAACACCATGCACGGCATGCTCCGGGGCGTGGAGACACTGGGCGTTGGCCGGTTCATTATCAGCGACAACCCAGTTATAGAATTTGCGGACAGGGGGATCCTCTGCCGGGAAGTGGTGCCGAACAACGGACTGCCCAATGCAGCTCATAGAATCGAGAACAATCAGGATATGCACCTGGTCTCAATCCCCGGTGGGCCGGTTTACTTTGCGTCGGCGATAGAAATTGACAATGCGATGAGCGCCCATGTCGGCAAGGGAAGAATCGGGAACAACCGCTTTACGAGCGGGGGCAATTTCGCCCACGGCATTCGGATAAATGGCTCGGGGGGCTGGGACATTGACGAAAACGAGATTGTCCTTGAAGCGGCCGCGCCTTCGGCATCCGTCTTGAATGTTGGGATTCAACTCACCAACACCCATGAGAACTACCTGTACCATAACACTATTGATGATGCAGCCCCAGGCTTCAGCGAAGCCGCCGGCCTCAGTCTCTCTATCGGCACCGGCAACCGCTACTGCTGCAACATCACACATGGCAGCCGATTTGGCTCGCGATTCCTGGGGGCTTGTGACCACACGGAGTGGCGCGTGACGGATATGCTCGACCACGAGTTTGCGCTGTTTTGTGATGTTGGGACGGTGATAGACCCTCAGCCTGATTATGGAAATTTGTTCCGAGATGGCTCTGGGGTAGCTTTTCATGGGGGGGATGATGGCCAAGTGCTCTTTTCTCAATTCAATGTTGTCAATATGGAACAGCTTGAGGACCACTGGCCAGAGGATATTTCTACTCCGAATACAATTGTTGATTTCTTTACTCAACCAGGCCCTGCTGCCCCGAGTTGTGTTGCTCCTTGTGTTGCGCCACAATATGCACCCTCCCCACCAGATCGAGACCTTAATGTAACTGACCTGACTACAGCGACAGGGGGCTTTTCGAATGGGGAATATGGCCCGGCCCTTCAATGGGAAAGTGGGCGGCGGCTTTACGAACGGATGCGCGACTACGAAGGCTTGCTCGGTGATAATGTCGCCACTGATGCTTTCTATTATGCTTCAAGCACTGGAATAGTTGGCGCATACTACGATGCCGAACATCAGGCAAAAGGTATCTATGGCTATCCGATCGGAATCCTGAGCGATTTGCAGCAGTCCCTTGCCCAGTTGGAAAGCAACCAATTGGCGGTTGAGGCGGTATTAGCGGGGCTTGTTTTCGCGACCAACTATGCGGATTCGATGGCAATCTATCAGAACGCAAATTTACTGTATGCCTCTGCCCAAACGGCCGCAAGCAACTTAAATGAAGCAGAGGCTCTTGCCCAATTATTCCAAAATACTGAGGCGATCAATGCTTTGAGCATGACCCTCCCCTTGTCCGCCGACAACCTCTTGGAACAAAACCGCAAAGCGGTACAACGGCTTTACCTCCAGACCTTAGGCGTGGGTATCCATCAATTGAATGGTCCGCAATTGCTAGTAGCAGAAGCCATTGCCCTCCAATGCCCGCTCGAGGGCGGCAGCGCGGTGTATGCAGCTCGCGCTTTGTACCGCTTGAATGTGGATCGGATATTCTTTGACGACAGCCTTTGCCAGCAATCTCAGGAACGGAAGGAGGTAACGCGGAATATCTCACCCATAGGCGTGATACGGTTGGTGCCGAACCCAGCCAAAGAGGTTGTAACCATTGCAGGGCTTTTGGCTTCTGCAGAAAAACCTGTGATGGTACAATTGATTAACACCAATGGAATGCTTTGCATCGAGCACAAGGCATTTGCAAATGAGTTGGCCATCTCGGTCGCCTCACTCCCTTCCGGCATTTATTTTTGCAAGGTGCAACCCCAAGGTGATAAACCCATAGTCTTGAAACTTGTCATCTCGCATTGATTCTTAACAAGGAGGGCGCAGCCACGTTTGTGGTTGCGCCCTTATCATTTTCAATCAACATGATTAAAGGGGTTTTCATCTTTGTTTTTCTGCCTCAGCTTGCATTTGCACAAATGTTCGATAATACATGGATGTTTGGCTATTTCAATGACACGATATTAAGCAATCAGAACGGGATCGAAATATTGACATTCCCCGAAGGCAAACTTAATATCCAACAGAATACGCAATTGCAGCGATTCAAATTTAATGGCACGAATACTTCTTTGTCAGATTCGAGCGGCAATGTATTGAGTTATACCAATGGTGTGCATATTGGCAATGCTGATTGGGAAATCATGGACAATGGCGAGCATATTACAGATGCACTGGAGGGGTCAGGGGAGGTGGTGAGCCAATGGTTTCTAGCACTGCAATACCCAGAACAACCACAAAAACAAATATTTTTTTACGAACAAGATAGTTTTACCAGCGTGCTCTCAGTACACGCGACAAAACTCCGGTATTGTATAGTGGACATGTCAGAAAATTCTGGGCTTGGTAAAGTAACTGAGCGCGATATTTTGCTGATTGAAGACACGCTATCACTAGGCAAGATAAACGCTGTGAAACACGCTAATGGTTGTGATTGGTGGGTCTTTGTAAATGAAAAAAATGCTAATCGCTTCCATCGGCTTTTATTAGACCCGAATGAGGTTCACTTATATGGAAATCAGACCATTGGCCTAACAGTAGTTGACGGTGTAGGGCAATCTGCATTTTCTCCTAATGGAGAACATTACTTTATTTATGGAACCGTCAGCAGTTCACAAGGAGCATACATAGACCTCTATGACTTTGACCGATGTGAGGGGCTTTTCTACAATCATCGCCAATATCACTTTATCGAAAGGAACTGGGGGGGTGGGGCATTCTCTCCCAACTCGCGCTACCTGTACATCAACCGCCATACAAAAGCCTATCAGTACGACTTAGAAGCACCCGATGTGTGGGCGAGCCGTATACAAGTGGCGGAATATGATGGGTACTTAGACCCTTTCAATACTACTTTCTTTTACATGCAACTTGCCCCGGATGGTAAAATCTACTCCAGCAGCACCAACGGCGTGTCCTCTCTGCACGTCATCCACAGTCCTGATGAGCCGGGGCATGCCTGTCAGTATCAGCAGCATGGAATCAAGTTGCCAACCTATAACTCCTATTCAATCCCCACCTTTCCCAATTACCGCCTCGGTCCGCTTGACGGCTCGGCCTGCGATACGCTGGGAATAGACAACCTCCCCATATCCTGGTGGCGCTCCGAGCAGGACACCCTCGATCCGCTCTTGGTGGAGTTTCACGACCTGTCTTATTACGAACCGGATATCTGGCATTGGGATTTTGGCGATCCGGCCTCGGGGTTAAGCAACACAAGTAGCGAACGCCATCCCAGTCACATTTTCACCGCTCCCGGAGAATACCACGTATGCCTCACAGTCAGCAATGTCAATGCCAGCAACGCTCTTTGTCGTACGCTTAAACTCGGCAACTCGCTTGCTGAAAACCCTGAAGTATTGGAGCGCATTCAAGTAACGCCCAACCCCTTTCGAGACCACATTAATATAGCCCTCAGCGCGAACTTGCGCAGCCCCGTGTTCCAAATGTTCGACCAAATGGGCAGACTGGTGCGCAAGGAGTCGCTGGCTTTCGGCATCAGGGAGGTAGAGTCATCATCTCTGCCACAGGGGATATACTTCTGGGAGGTCGTGTCCAATGGAGAGCGGGCAAAAGCAGGAAAAATCGTCAAGACCGGGCGATAGCACCGCATGATGCCCTCTAATATATATGGCACTAACAATGCGTGGTCGAAAAGTTGCGCTAAACGCGCAGCCTTCGACCACGCTCACGTTCGCGGCGAGAATACATTAAAATAAATAATAATAAAAAATAACATGAAACTTTGGACTGTAAAAGCGGGTAAATATGGAGAGCAAGAACAAGTATGCTTGAGTCAAGGACTCATCACAGTTGGGTGGAATGATTTGCCGGATTTAAAGAAATATAAAACCAGAGAAGAATTGGTTGCAGATTATCAGAAAGTATACCAAGAATCGAGTAACGTGAAATCTGGAATCAATGCTGGACAGTTGTGGAGGTTTGCCAATGAGATTCAGCAGAATGATATTGTGGCCTTACCCTCGAAATCCCAGCCAATAATCCATATTGGAAAAGTAATAGGAGACTATCATTTTGAAAAAAAGCACGATTTAGTAGTTCATTCAAGACCTGTAAAATGGCTAAAATCTATACCAAGAGTGGATTTTGACCAAGAGGCGGATTCAAGTATTATGATAGGGTTTCAGATGAATTTAAAGCTGAACTGCCATTGAAACGGATTTGGATGCTCGTTGAGGGGTAAAACGCTTACCTTTGGTCTGTAGAATTCGTTATATGCCGAAAAAGGATACTTTTCACGAAACGGTTAAGTCTGCACTTCGAAAAGAAGGCTGGAAAATTACCAATGACCCCCTTTTTGTACCGACAGAAGGTGGCGTAAACTTTTTTATTGACTTGGGCCTGGAAGGGATCATTGGAGCAGAAAAAGAAGGGCAACACATCGCTATTGAAATCAAGAGTTTTGATGAAAATACGCCGGTCTACAGCTTCTACGAAATACTTGGACAGTTTTTGATGTACGAAATGGCCTTAGAAGAACAGGTTAGACCTTGGGGACTATATGTTGCCATGTCAGACTTGGGTTTCAAAAAATTAGATGAAGCACCAATTTTCAGCCGTGCGATTCAAAAATTCGGTTTAAAATTTGTCATATTTGATCCACAAACTGAAACTATCATACAATGGAAAAAATAAATAAATACCAAAAGGTAATTTTAAACCTGCTGGAGGAATATGCAGCAATTACATCTCCGTTCATGCCAGATGTAGAAAATAAGGTCATCGCTGATACTAAAAATCATCAATATCAACTTATTCGTATAGGTTGGTACAAGGATCGCCATGTACATTATACAGTATTTCATTTTGATATTATAAATGGTAAGATTTGGATTCAAGAGAACCGAACAGATGTCAAAGTAGATGAAGAACTTGTTGCCGCAGGTGTACTGTCCAAAGATATAATATCAGGATTACAACATCCAACGCTTCAAAGGTTGACTCAGCAAAGAGCAACCGCATAAATAAAATCTGCACACTTCGAGCGAATAGAACACCGCGAACTATGCGCTCACTTTCATGCCTTCTAAACGGCGGCACGTCGTGAGCGCCCACGTTCGTCCTTTTGTTCTGCTGGTTCATCGGTTTTTTCCCGCCTTGGCTCAACTCTTCCCCGTCTCACCCGTTTTCGGTGGACGCACGAAGCGTCTCCGCTTAACATTGCCGCTCGTGTTGATCCCTACTTATGCCCTTCATCTTAAAAATGGCCTGGCGCGACAGCCGCCGCAATCGCTCCCGCCTCGTGCTGTTCATTTCTGCCATTACGGTCGGTATCGCTGCCTTAACGGCCGTGCGCTCGTTCTCTGTCAACCTCATGGCCGATATTGACCGGGAAGCCAAAACCTTGCTGGGGGCCGATCTTTTGTTGGGGGCTAACCAACCCGCTCCCGATTCCATTCTGGCAAAAATTGAACAGCCCAACGTGGAAAAAGCCAAAGTGCTCAATTTTATGAGCATGGTCAGGTTTCCGAATGGGGGCGGCACCCGGCTTTCGCTCATCCGTTCTTTGGAGGGGAATTACCCCTTTTACGGGAAATGGAAAACGGCCCCGGAAAACTCCTGGCAAACATTTCGAACCCAAAAAACCGCGTTGGTAGACCATGCCTTGATGCTCCAATTCGGCATCAAACCGGGGGATAGTATTCAAGTTGGCAATGTCACCTTTCTTATTGAAGGCGATCTGCTTTCCTCCCCGGGTCGGGCAGGCATTGCCAGCAGCATTGCGCCGGTGGTGTTCATTCCTGCGCAATGGCTGGACGCAACGGGACTTGTACAGCGCGGCAGCCGGGTGGATTATCAGTATTTTTACAAAATGCCCGCTACGGCCAATCCCGATGCGCTGATAAAACCAATGGAAAAATCGCTTGAAAAAGCCAACCTCGACTGGGATACCGTGCAAAGCCGCAAACAAAGCATCGGCTCTGCCTTTGGCAATTTTGGCACCTTCCTCAACCTAGTGGGTTTCATCGCGCTGTTGCTGGGCTGCATTGGCGTGGCGGGCGCGGTACACATTTATATCAAGGACAAATTGCCTACCGTCGCGATTTTGCGCTGCCTGGGCGCGAGCGGTCGCAAGGCGTTTTATGTTTATCTCCTGCAGGTGGCAGGCATTGGACTTTTAGGCGCGATAGTCGGGGCAGTGGCAGGTTCGCTTATTCAAAAATTGCTCCCAGTGCTGGTCAAAGACCTTTTGCCGATTGAAAATGTCAGCACGGCTTTTTCGTATTCCGCAGTGTTTCAAGGGGTTGCATTGGGCTTGATTGTTGCGGTCTTGTTCGCCCTTTTGCCGCTTTCTGGCATTTTAAAAACCTCGCCGTTGCGCACTTTGCGGGCATCGTTTGGGGAACAGGAGTCTGACAATCGCCTCTTGCGTTGGGTGGTGTACACCGCTATTCTTGCCACGCTTTTTGGATTCACGTACTGGCTGGTGCGCGATTGGAGGGAAACGCTGGCGTTCATGGGCGGCATTGCGGCGGCGTTTATTGTCTTATGGGGCATTGCCCGGGTATTGACCTTTTTGCTGCGCCGATTTTTCCCCAAAAAATGGAGTTACGTGGTGCGGCAGGGCGTTGCCAATTTGTTTAGGCCTGAAAACCAAACCGTGCTGCTGGTCGTCACCATCGGACTGGGCACGATGCTGCTTTCGACCTTGTTTTTGATTCAAAGCCTGCTGTTGAAACAGGTCGAATTTTCGGGGAGCGGCAGCCAACCGAACATGATCCTCTTTGATATTCAAGCAAATGACAAAGATAGCGTGGCACAATTGGTGCGTGCCAACGGCATGCCGTTGATGCAACAAGTGGCTGTGGTGACGACCCGGATAGAAGCCATTGACGGAAAAACCAAATTGCAATACGAGCTCGAGCACCCGAACCCTGATTCCATGCCGAAGGACGAAGAAGGCCGACGGGGAGGCGCTCCGCGAGAAGCTGAAGGCGACGTGATCTCGCGTTGGGTCTGGGACCGCGAGTACCGCGTCACGTTCCGGGATACGCTGATTGATACCGAGAAAATCGTCGAAGGCGAATGGGTGGGCGTTCACAAGCCTGGCCAGCCCATCAAAATCTCGATCTCAGAGAACCTGCAACGCTCCATGAAAGCCAACATCGGCACCCAAATTGTATTTAATGTACAAGGAGCACGGCTCGAATGCGAAGTCGCCAGCATCCGAGAAGTAGACTTCAATCGGGTGCAGACAAATTTCCTCGTGGTGTTCCCGACAGGCGTTTTGGAACGCGCCCCCCAGTTCCACGTTATTGTATCGAAAGTAAAAGATGCCGAGCAATCGGCTAAATTCCAAAGTGCCTTGGTGAAGCGCTACCCGAGCGTTTCGGCCATTGACCTGACGCAGATACTGCGTTCGGTGGACGAGGTGCTGCGCAAGGTTTCGTTTGTGATTCGGTTCATGGCCTTGTTCAGCATTCTGACGGGTTTGTTGGTACTGTTCAGTTCGATCTATCAGAGCAAATTTGCCCGGATTCGGGAGAGTGTATTGCTCCGAACCTTGGGCGCCAGCCGCCGACAGATATTGAGCATCAATGCCTTGGAATATTTCCTGTTGGGCGCATTGTCTTGTTTGGCGGGCGTAGGGCTTTCTGTAGCGGGGGCTTGGGGCTTGGCGGTTTTTGCGTTTAAAATTCCTTTTCAGATAGAATGGTGGCCATTGGGAGCTACTTTTTTGGCCATTACGACCTTGACGGTCATTATTGGGCTGTTGAATAGTCGGGAAGTGGTTCAGAAGCCGCCGTTGGAGGTGCTGCGGCAGGAGGTTTAGAATATCCAATGTCCAACAAGGAATGTCCAATGTCCAAGGAGGCTTCGCGCTTGGCCACTCTCTTTGGCTTTATTGCCTTAAACCACAACCTAGCGCAATCCTAGCGCCAACTTGGACATTGGACATTCCTTGTTGGACATTGGACATTCCCTTCGACATTCCCTGCCTTTAGGCATCTTTAAAGCCCGTAGCTCCTGCCAACTATTCAAAGATTAATTAGCCCTATATTTGGCGGAAATTTCTTCCGCATGATTATCCATACATTTAAAGTTCATTGGTCCTTCCTTTTAGTAGTTTTAGTCCTTGTATCTTGTAAAAAAAATCCGACTTGCCAGCTCAATGACCCTGCTCCTGTGCTTCAATGGGAATCTTTCATTTATTCACCAGATGAACGACTCACCAATTTCTTTATACACGGGAATCAACTTTATTATGGCATAGGGCTCAACAATCCACAGTTGGTAACCGTGAATACCCTCGATGGAAGCAATCAATTCAATACAGCCTGGGATGGCCTGGAGCGTATTGATAACTTTTTAGTGGAAGGGGATTATCTCTACTGGAATTACCGCAATGACATCTGGCGTCGAAATCTGGCACAGCATTACAATGAAAAAATAGGGGCCATCGGCTATGAATTTACGGATGGCTACATTGAAGGTCATATTACGCCTTTTGAAGGCACTGAATTTCCGGAGTATATCTTCTACGGACGTTACGATCCGCCCCTTTATTGAATGCGATTGGGGGCCTTTCGAGCATGAAGTGTTCGGATGGATCAATGGCAATGGTATCTGGCAGGATGCATGGAAAAGTATCCTGCTTTCGAAGATGTTACGACCGGAATACGGTGAGATTAGATCGCAGCCGGAAGGTACCCCCAATGCCTTCGCTTGCCCAGAAGGCCGAAACTTTCTGTTGGAGCAGATCAAAGCCGGAATATCGCCCCTAGCTGCGCTAAAAAAGGCACATGCTGCTGCTCAGGAGGAATATTTCAAAACGGAGTTGGAACGCCTCATTGGGGAAATTGAACGGAAGTAAGATGGAAGTGTTGAGGCAGGAAGTGTGATTTGTTACTAGATTGCTTAATAAATTATGCCGAAGTTAAGGCACACAAAACAGACCTTTGCCGTGTTTGCGATTCGCTTATTATGGAAATACTTTATTACAACGACCTGGATTACACCAAAGTCAAAAAGAACTTTAGCAAAGTAGTTGAGTACCTCAAAAACGGCAATTTTACTGGGGCGGATGTCAAAAAAATGAGCAATACGGGTTACTACCGCGCCAAATTGGACGAGGAGAACCGGCTGCTTTTCAAATTCGCACGCTACGAAGGCCGCTCCTACCTGCTTTTGCTGGAAGTCATCCTCCACCACAACTACCGCGACTCGCGTTTCCTCAACGGCGCAGTGATCGAGGAGTCGAAAATTGCGCCGGTCACCCGACCCGAACAGGTTGCCGAGGCCGACGTTGCGCCACTGCCCTACATCAACCCCCGTTCCACGCAATTTCACCTGCTGGACAAAGTGATTTCCTTCGACGACGACCAGCAACAGGTATTTCAATTGCCTACGCCCCTCATCGTCATCGGCTCGGCGGGTAGCGGAAAAACGGCCCTGACCCTAGAAAAAATAAAAACCCTGCGCGGCAATATCCTGTACGTCACCCTGTCGCCTTTCTTGGTGGAAAATTCCGCCAACCTGTATTATTCGTTCCAATACCGCAATGAAGACCAGGAAATAGACTTCCTCTCCTTTAAAGAATACGTCGAGACGCTGCAGATCCCGCCGGGCCGCGAGCTCACATTTCGGGCGTTCGACGGATGGTTTACGCGTCACCGCAGTTCGGTCAAAATCCGGGACAGCTACAAACTTTACGAAGAATTCAAGGGCGTGCTCACGGGAATGAATGTAGAAAAGGAGTATCTCAGCCGGGAGGATTACCTGTCACTGGGCGTACGCCAATCGGTGTTCCTGGCCGACGAGCGCGAGCAAGTGTATGGCCTGTTTGAAAAATACCTGCAATTCCTTAGTGAAAACAATTTCTACGACCTCAACATGGTGGCATGCCGCTGGCAACCGCTTTGCAAGCCGAAATACGACTTCATCATCGTGGATGAGGTGCAGGACTTGACCAACGCCCAACTTTTCCTGCTCCTAAAGTCGCTGAAAACGCCGGGCCAGTTTGTGTTGTGCGGCGACTCCAACCAAATCGTGCACCCCAATTTTTTCTCCTGGTCCAATGTAAAAACCATGTTTTACACCCAGGATAGCCTCGACAACGAAGTTCGAATCCTGCGCACCAACTACCGCAATTCGCCACAGGTGACGGAGATTGCCAATAAGCTGCTGAAAATAAAAAATGCCCGATTCGGCTCCATAGACCGCGAAAGCACCTACCTCGTACACCCTATTTCAACAAAAACAGGCGAAGTGGTTTGCCTGCCCGACAATGCTAAAATCAAACAGGACCTCAACCAGAAAACGCGCAATTCCGCCCAGTTCGCCGTGGTCGTGATGAGCAATGAAGACAAAGCCGAGGCGCGAAAAATCTTTCAAACGCCGCTGCTCTTTTCCGTGCAAGAAGCAAAAGGCTTGGAGTACGAAAACATTATTCTGCTCAATTTCATCGCAAACAAATCCCGCGAATTCCTGGAAATCACCCAGGGGGTGAGTCGCGCCGATGTGGAAACTGAAGACCTGCGGTATGCCCGGGCAAAAGACAAGACCGACAAATCGCTTGATGCCTATAAATTTTACATCAACTCCTTTTATGTGGCAATGACGCGGGCGGTGCGCAACCTGTATGTTGTGGAGAGTACCCATAAACACCCCCTCCTTGAACTGCTGGGCTTTGCCAACCTGCGCCAGAACCTGGATATGGCGGAGCAAAAATCTTCCCTCGAAGAATGGCAGCGCGAGGCCCGCCGCCTCGAAATGCAGGGCAAGACCGAGCAGGCCGACTTGATCCGCCACAACATCCTCGGCAATCAAAAAACGCCCTGGACGCCCATTACCTGGGATGAACTTAAAAACCTAAAAGTCGAGGCCCTCAACCCCGAATTGTTTAATAAAAAAGCCAAAGACCGCCTCTTCGAATTCGCGCTCATCTATAACGAATACGACATCATCCGCTGCCTTTCCGAACTCAAATATCGCCGTGCCGACCGGCCAGAGGCGGAACGCAGCGCCATGTTTCGCCGCGTATATGGGCCTTACAGCACCGACGATGTAAAAAAAGTGACCGAAAACATCAAGAAATACGGGCTGGATTACCGCGATGAGTTCAATATGACGCCGCTGCTGGCCGCCTTGAAAACCGGGGCCGACAAAGTCACGGACTTCCTGCTCGAGCAAGGTGCAAACCTGGACGTGACCGACAACCTCGGCATCAGCCCATTCGTGATGGCCCTGCAACAAGCCCATGCCAATGAAAAATTTTTGAAAAACCGCCTGCCGGCGCTCTATGCCAAACTGCAGCCCGATACGGTGAAAGCGAAAATTGACAACCATCTGGTCAAGATCAGCGCACGCAGCGCGGAGTTCTTTCTGATGCACAATTTCATTGCCACGCAGACCCAGTTGGTGATGAAGAAAAAAGACCTCGAAGACCGCGGCCTTACGATGGAAAATGTAACGACCATTTGTGCGAAATTCCCCGATACCATCCTGCCAGAATTTCGCAAAAAACGGCAATACCTCAATTCCATCCTTTCCAAAAACGAAATAGAACGCGACGATCCGTACAATAAAAAACTATTTCTCCGGGTAGGGCGCGGCGTTTATGTGCTCAATCCGGACCTGGAAATATTGATCGCGGAAGACCAGTGGATGAACGTGTACGACATGATGTTCACAGAGAAAATAACCCGCGAACGCAATGAGGCCATTAAACAGGAGGCTCTGTTGCGTTTCCACCAGCAAAGGGCGGAACAACGAGAAAAAGCGCGGGCCCGAGAGGAGGCCGAGCGCAAACGCCGCATGGAGGAATGGGGCCAGCGGTGGCGGTGGTGAGGAGGCCGCCCTTGTGCGAAGCCAAAAACTTCTCAGGGAAAAGAATATCGTCTTCGTGTTTTTCCAAAAAACGGATCACCTCTCACATGTCTTGGTGGGCTGGATTTTGGAGGGCTTGTTCAAAAGTGGTTATCTTGCTCATAAATCAAAAGGAGTGATTATTTTTGTACAAACATTCTCAAACTGACACAATATGAATGCTACTATTTCTGAACGTAAGTTACATGCCATTTGGCTGGTGACCCAATTGGAAGATGAAAAGTGAAATATTGAACAAGTGGAAATCACCATTCGCGTTGTACTTTTGCCCGCAAACCTCTCATTATGAGCAAAAAAGCAAGCAAACTTGCCGAAATAAATCAAGCGGTCAACTTCGATGAACCTATTGGCCCCGACCATGATTTCTTTACTGATTTCACAATGGTTCGTGGCGATTTAGAAGAACGGATCGTGTATGCCAACCTCAACGTGGACATTGACGGCGAACGTCTGACTTTCGATCCGTCCATCAACAGTCAGAATAAAATCACTTTCTTTTTGGGTGGTATGCGCGGAAGTGGGAAAACCTCCGAGTTGCAGAAATACGCCAAAAAACTCCATCATCCCGGTTGCTTTTTTTGTGTCACTTGCAACATTGATGATGAACTCGACCTGAACAATCTCGAGTACATGGATATCCTCGTTTTCCAAATGGAAAAATTGACGGAAGCGCTGCGCCACAACGACATAGAAATAGACAGTGGCGCCATGAAAAGTTTAGAAAAATGGTTTGCCGAAACGGTCAAAGAAGTAAATCGTTCGATAAATGCTGAGTCTGGTTTAGAAATTGGAGTTGAAGCCTCAACGGGTTTTTGGAGTATCCTTAAAATTTTCGGCTCTTTGAAAGCAGGCATGAAGGGGAGTTACGAACGTGCTACATCGGTGCGCTCTACCCTGAAAAACCGTTTCGACGACTTCGCCCGGCAATTCAATCTTTTTGTAGAAGAAGCCAACGCCGCTATTCGCAAGAAAAATCTCGGGAAAGAGGTCCTGTTTATTGTGGATGGCCTCGAAAAAACCATGACAACGGACAACCGCCGTAAAATCATTATGGAGGAGACAAATCGTATTCGCCAAATCGAGGCTTATACCTTGTTCACATTGCCCATCGAGTTGATGAAAGAACGGCAAATTCTGAAAAGAGCATTTTTTGTGGAAACGTTTCCTTTTGTGAAATTGCTAGATAAAAACGATAAACGACGAGCAGAGGCTTTTGATAAATTTAAGGAATTTGTCTATAAACGCATTGACAAAAGCCTTTTTGAAAACGAGGGAGTTGTAGAAGAAGCCATTTCTTTCAGCGGTGGAAGTCCCCGTGAATTATTGATAATCCTTAAAATGGCGAATATTTATGCCGACCGTTCGAAAGGTGTGATTGAGAAAACAGCCCTTGAACATGCGCTCCGGCGTCTGGCCAATCAGACCGCCCAATATGTAACTTCCGCCCAGTGGGATAAAATCAAGTATGTCGCCCAACACAAAAGTGCCGAATGGGACGACATCATCCAAGACCTCCTCGAACGCCTTCTTCTGATGGAATACAACGACGGCAACTACAAACGCCCCAATCCTATCCTCGAACTTTCCGATGCCTACGGCCAACACATCAAAGCCACTGCATGAAGAGCTGCAATTGCTCTCCCATGCTGTGGAGGGCGATACCTTCCACTTTGTCGTCGTGCAGTGGGCGCATTATAGTCTAATACAAAAAACGAAAGATTATCTACGGCAACAATTCCCTGAGCGTCCGGCTTCTAGCCTCCATGTTAAAGGCATAAGCTACGAGTCGCTGATGGCTGAAATACTTACCCAAGCCAAAGGCTTTATTTTCCTGGATGATTTTGAAAACCTGCTTACTGACCCCGACCTCTATGTTGCCTTCAACCAGCGGCGCGGCAAGCTTGCCCGATTTCCGCTCAGCATCGTGGCTTTTATCCCTCCTAGTGAACGTTATGTGACGCAGCTCGCCAAGGCCATTCCAGATTGGTGGAGCGTGCTTACATTTTTGGCCACGCTTGAAAATACCGAGAGTCAAATAGTTCATCAGCACATTAGTTTTCAAGAGCCAAGCATCACCAGTACGCTCGGCGGTCCATACCAAGAAGACAGGTTGACCGAAATCGCACGCCTCAGAAAGCGCATCAC
>JANMME010001134.1:0-3344 GCA_031373015.1 Saprospiraceae bacterium | reverse complement strand
TGAAAAGGGTTTTGACATCCATGCGGAAGTCATCACTTTCTTTTACTTCCCCATCCGCCGAGGTACGCACGTTTTTCGTAACTATCGTGCCGCCGCCGCGGCGCTGCCCAACGATATTGTTGAAAAATATCTCTTGTGGGTAGCCGGGGATGTTGTATTCATAATAGCCCGTGGCCTTATACAGTTTTTTGCCCAAGATATCCACCGTAGCGCGATTGATCACGTGGTATTTGTTGATGGTATCCGCAATAATCTTAGCATTGGCCAACTGCTTCATTTTACCACCGGGCAACACTTCTATGTCACCAGTTTCGGGATAGACAAATGCATCCGCCGATTTAATGACCGAGACACCGCCGATTTTCAATTCGTTGGTTTTCATGTCATAAAACGCTGTTTTACCTCTAAAATATAAGGAATCCTGATCTGGGTCAATGGAAGTAAAAGCCCCGAGTTTATTTTCCTCACTTTTGAACGTAATGGTCTGGGCAGTCATGTCCCAAGTAAATTCGTTCATGGAAGTTTTGTATTTATCGTAAGGCAAGGTCGTGGAAGCATCGTCTGAGTTCGCCTTAAAGTGGCCTTTCTGCTTGTCAAAGTCCAATTCGCCGTCCACATTGCGCGAGTCAAAAGCGATATCGTTGCCGTTTAAGGCTTTGATTTGGAGGTCAGCGGTATCCGCGCTGGCTTGGAAAGGCCCGTAGGTTATCAATTTAGAGGTCAACTTACCACCGCTCCACTCAAAAACACCTTTGCCTTTCAAGCCTGAAGGCGTAAGGATAAGTGTGCCTTTGTGCGTGTAGCCATCCGCTTTGAAAAGTTCGAAGGCTTTTGCCTTACTTTCTACGTACATCGAATCGCGGAAAGGCAGCCAGTTTACTTTTACGTCTTCGCCTTTGGCTTGCGGCACTTTCACCTTGCTGGCGCGGTCTTCTTCCATGAAGAACTTTTTGGCGGTCCCTGTAGTCTGTTTGGGCCTGAAGATCAGGTCTTCCGATTCGATGTCGGCGGTCAAATACTCCAGTTTGCCCTTGCCGATCAGTCCCCTGTTACTCAAATCGAGGATGCCCGTGTAATTGCCTTTTTTGGAATAGGTAGTATAGCCCGTGGGCGGGGTTTTGTGAATAAACCCAAAAGATTTATCCTCCTCGCGAACGATGATGCTTTCCTTGAACGGGGGGAAAATCGTGGCCGGGAAAAGTTGCCCGTTGAATTTCAATTGATCCTTGGTGTACGAATCCAAGCCATTGAAACTGAATGGGTCGAGCCGGAAATAAAACGAGTCGCGGGTGTACACGCCGCGTTGGGTCTGAGGCTGGTCGTAGAACACAAAAGAGAACTTTTTTGATTGCAAAGAGGGGAAAATGCTCATTTCTTCTTTGCCCGACTTGTTGTTGGGGGCATCCACCAAAAGTGCTCCGCTCAAGTGCTCAATGTTGGAGCTCATGGCATTGGCGATGGGTTGCCCGCTCTTGTCTTCGTGGCCCGTGGGGATGTAAAAATCGAGGTGCTGCACCGAGTCAAAATCCACTTCAAACTTGTCGTACACAAAACTCATCTCGCGGCCTTGGAAAAGTGCCATACCGGCATATAGCCGACCGCCAAAGCGCATATCGCGGTTTTTGAGCAAAGTCAGCTCATTCTCATTGGGAATCAAAGCGACCTTTTGGCGCTGACTAAGTTCTAATTTTTTAACGGCGTAAATTTCGGTCTCCTTTGTCTTCAAATCGAGTTTTGCATTTGTCGAGGTGCTTTCGGAAATGATGTTAATGGCATCATAGTCCTTTTTCCCCTGGCTGGCGAGGGCGTAGTGGATGCACTTGTCGCGCAGTTCGATTTCGTGTCGGCTAAAGTAATAGTTGATAAAGCCCTCTTCTACCATCTGCGCCAGCAGGCTCTGAATGCTCGAATAGTCAAAATTTGGGTTTATTTCCATAGCAAACTGGTTGTCTGTCACGATGCGCCCATTGTCGTCCTTGTCCTTGTCGGTTTTGAGCCAGAGTGCGTAGAGCGTGCTCACCGAGTTGTGGCTGGCGAGGCCCTGCATCTGCAAATAAACAGAGGGGTCGTAGAAGTTGCTGCTCTCAAATTCCACTTTTTTCGCCACCCCTTTGATGCCCGTACTGCCCCCAATTTCAAGCGAGTCGGCGTTCAAGTGCCACGCAAGTTTGTCCGTGTTCAGGTTCATGTTGTAGAACGAGGAGTAAAACGGGTTGCGCGAGGAGCCTTTTTCGCCCCGCATCAGGGTGATGATCTGTTTGGGAATGTCAATGCGGAAATCCGCCGCCGGGTGAAAAAGGCTGTCGGTGCCCATAAAGAGTTTTGCGTCCACATTTTCTGCAACAACACTCACACCGCGCCGTATAACAAACAAATTAGCCTTTCCGTGGAAGACTTTTTCGCGTTTCTTATTGTACACGGTCATTTGGGCTGGCTCGCTGCCCGTGCCATATCCATAGAACGAGTTGCCTGCCAGCCTGAAACCGCCGAGATACTCAATATTGTCGCCGATACGGTTGATTTTCAATACTTTTTCAAAGGATTGGAAACGCGGGAACTGCACGTCGCGCAGGGAATCAGCCTTGGTAGTAGCCAATTTGGGTCGCACCACGATATTGTTTTCAAAGCTCCCTTTGATACCTTCTTTGAAATAAAGCGGGTAAAAAAGCGTGGCCGTATCGCAGCTGAAAAGCGGTTTTTGAACCTCTACTTTGTACTTGGTAAGCAGCGCGTAGATACTCGAATCCATACCGGCCTCGGCCCAGGAAACCTTGCCGCCTTCCCCTTTCCATATTTGGTCAAAGGGCTTGTACAGGCCTGTGGTCTTTTGGATGGTCACCGAGTCGGTCTTGCGCGTGCCAATGAGGTCCACGCCCGTACACACAAGGCTTGGCTCGCGGTCGCTGTACGCGAATTCGAACTTTCCTCCCTTTATTTTCCAGGTTGCAGAGCCACCTTCGCCGCTTTTCAAGGCGCGTTGTTCCATAAAATCTACGGAGAACTCCAGCAGCAGCCCCACCGATTTCGTGCGACCTTTTTCCAATCCAGCCATAGATTCTTCCGCAAAGCTGTGCCAACGGCGGAAAAGCGTGGTGTCTGGGTCGTTTTTGGCAGCTACCACTGCATTCACGTAGTTTTTGAAATACGGGTAAGCGGGAAGGTTTTGGTTGCCCATAAGGTTGGCAACCGATGCGATGTGCTTCATTTCCCATTCGGGGAATCCACCGGCCTTGTGCATTTTTTTGAAAACGGCAAAAGACTCCTCCATGTCGGGCCGTTTGGAGAGGGTCATGAACTCGCCCAATTTGACTACAAACTCGTTGGTGTTTTCGGGGAATTTTTGA
>JANMME010001124.1:0-2458 GCA_031373015.1 Saprospiraceae bacterium | reverse complement strand
GCGCCTTTGCCACCCTCAGCGGGGCCACGCACCTGAATAGTGATACACTACGCCGGGAGTTGGGACTAATGGGGCATTACACGCCCGAAGACAAGGAAAAAGTATATGCCACCTTGCTCCAGCGTGCTCGCGAAGCCTTGTTGCGCGGCGAAACCGTGGTGATAGACAGCACGTTTTACAAAGAAAAGATCCGTGCCCCATTTCGTGCATTGGCTGCAAGATGTGGCGTACCCCTGCGTTGGGTAGAGGTGCAAGCCGAAGAACAAACCTTGCGAAAACGCTTGAGCCTTCCCCGGCCAGATAGCGAGGCCGATTTCGCCGTGTATGAAAAAATTCGTGACCAGTTCGAGCCGCTGCCGGAAGAATGGCTCATCCTCAACACCGATCTGGAAACTCCAGAAGTCGCCGCCGCAAAAATTCAACAATACCTCCAACCATGACAACCGTAGATATCCATCGTATTGTGTCGGAAGGTTTATTTCCGGGCAGAAAAACGGGCGTTTCTGTGGTTGAAACCCATATCTCCTGGGTCATTCTGACGGATGAGTTTGCATTTAAGATCAAGAAACCCGTACGTTTCGATTTTCTCGATTTCAGTACGCTGGAAAGACGCCGTCATTTCTGCGAAGAAGAACTTAGGCTCAACCGCCGACTGGCCCCGCAGATGTATGTTCAAGTATTACCCGTGGGAACGGATGGCATTGGCTCAGCGCAATCGGCAGCCACAGACTACGCGGTGCAAATGCACCGGATGGACAACACCCGGGAGATGGACAAGTTGCTGTTGGCAGGAACTGTAGGTAAAGGCGATATGGAAAACTTGGCCACTTTACTCGCCCAGTTTCACTTTCAAAACCGGCTTGACACCACCCTACCCTACCGCCCTGTTGAAGACGCGCACGATTTTGCTGACCTGTTTCCGTTGGAAGCCGATTTGGCTGCCTTGAATGTACCAGACGCAGGTTTGTTGCGCACTTGGGCGGAGACGATTCCGGCATTTCTGTACAAACACCGAACACACTCAGAAGAACGTATTCACCGTGGTTTTTGGATCGAAGGGCATGGCGACCTGCATTCGCGCAACATCTTTTTGCCAGAGCATGAGTTGCCCGTGGTATTCGACTGCTTAGAGTTCAACGAGCATTTCCGGCGCATGGATGTGTTGAACGAGTTGGCTTTTCTGTGCATGGATTTGGAACATCATGGAAGAAAAGACCTAGCCAATACCTTCCTGGAATATTACACACGCCTTTGGCCCTGCTTTGAAACGCCTGAGGACTCCCTCCTTTTCGTTTATTTCAAAGCCTACCGCGCCAATGTGCGCCTGAAAGTCGCGCTCCTCGAAGGGCGACAACACCCGAGCGAAGGGCTTTCAAAAACGGCGCTGGCATATTGGTCGCTTTTGAAGCAGTATGTGGCAGAGCTCGTAGGTTTTTGAACACCTACGGTGTGTAGTGTAGAACACGGATGCCACGGATTAGACACGGATTTTGTTTAAGGAAAAGGCAAATCCGTGTCTAATCTGTGTCATCCGTGTTCCATTAGGGGCGTAGCCCCCTGACTACAATCTCCCTGCACCATGACGGAGGTCATCCCCTTACCTGCGCTCTTACTGCATCTTTGTGGGAACAATAAAACAACACCCATCATGGACAATCAAGCCGTGCAATTCGATTACCGTGTAAAAGCCGTTCAGAAAATTACGAAGACGAAGCAATCGCCATCAAAATCATTGAAAAAGCACACCGCTATTGTTTGATTTCCAACTCTATCAAGTGCCCGGTATCTGTTTCTGAAAATGTGCTGGTTTTAATCCCTTAACTTTGTCGAGACGGGGTTGTGTCAAAAGGTCTTTCTCGGGTTTTTCAAGAAACAATATTTTGTGTTTTTACCAATTGAATCCTATAAGGTTTTTAAAAACCTTATAGGATTTTTTGAGAATAAAAATATAATTCCGCAAGAAATTTTTCAATCAGGACTTTTTACACAATCCCGTCTTAATACGAAAACAAATCATTCAATATCAATCATTTATGCGCATTATCTTATCCTTTTTACTTTTCATTGTACTGATCGCTCAGGCCCGGAGTCAATTTATCTGCTACTCGGATTCCACTACCATCTATGAACTCCCCGGCACCGCCATCCCGCCCATGGTGGGGGAATCGTCTTTCAATTCCGGGCATTACCGGGTAATTGTTGGGGGCAAATTTCTCGACTCAAAAGCACCCGAATCTGAAGGTGTTTACAATTGCGATATGGTGATCTTGGATTATCAGGGCCAAAAAACATACGTGCTGCCCTTGAGTTATTTCCCGCCCTTTGTGGACGACCAGTTTGCGGGCCTCAACCATTGTTACACGATGGACAACGACACCGCTTACATCATGGGTGGGTATGGCTACGATTTGGCGGAGGGCTTCGAGACCACCTTCCCGACCATGACCATTTTCCCCGT
>JANMME010001115.1:0-3751 GCA_031373015.1 Saprospiraceae bacterium | reverse complement strand
CCCGCCTTCGCCCTAAACGGGCTATGGCGGATGAATGTGGTTGTGCATGAACCCGCCTTCGCCCTAAACGGGCTATGGCGGATGAATGTGGTTGTGGATGAACCCGCCTTCGCCCTAAACGGGCTATGGCGGATGAATGTGGTTGTGCATGAACCCGCCTTCGCCCTAAACGGGCTATGGCGGGTAAAAACGCGGCCAAAGGTAGAACAAGGGCGTGTTTGGTAGGAGGTTAATTTTGCTTCATCAAGCACATTTTCCAAACGCCCTAAATAAAAAGCGAATCAGGGGGATAAAAGTATTCCCTGATTCGCATGGACAAAGGAAGATGGCATGTTGCCAAAAACAGCCGCTCCGAAATAGCATTGAATGGCGGCTTAATGGGTCACTACAAACCGCCTGACGCCCCACTCCTTCCCATTGCTCGGCTGAAGGCGAAGCGCGTAAACTCCAGGCGGGAGATCGCTGACATTCAAACTATGTGCTATCTCCCCGGCCCCTACTTGCAATTTGTTTTCTTGTATTAGACGGCCATTTTGGTCAAAAATTTGACAGATCAGGTCAATGTTTGTTGAATTGCCCAGTTGGATTTGGAGCATTCCATCAGCGATTGGATTGGGCTGGATGCGGAAAGAGATTCCTGACGCCTGCGGTTCGGTCGAAGGGCTGAGCAGGCTGAAAGCCTGAACGGATGCCCCGCCGCCAAAGGCACTTCTTTCATAGCCCACTAAAGGAACACCGTTCTTTATGACAAATTCGAGGTTCCAGTAATTGAAGATAAAACCCGGAGCCCCAACAAAATCCCAGGTAGTTCCATCGAAATGCAAGGCAGAAAGCCCCCAAAAAGTCGGGTCATTGTCCTGGAACAAAAGGTAGGGTTCCTGATTGTTTGCATCTATGGCAAGTTTCAGGAAGTCTGTTCGTTCGGTGAACATGGGTGGGCCAACATTCGTCCAATCGGCGCCGTCAAATTTCAGCACACTCGCCCGGTTTTGAGTCGAGGAGTCGGCGTGCGCAACGTAGGGGATTCCGTTTGATACGGCGAAATCCATATTGTCGTGCGGGTCTCCGTTAAAAACTTGACTTCCAACGCTTTGCCATGTGTTGCCATCAAGTTTTTTTACAATCCCGGCACTTCCCAGCGACCAATCTTCGTAAGCGACCCAGGGAATCCCGTTGCTAACTTTTAAGACGATAGAATGGACATGCCCTTCGGAAAAACCCGGTTGCCCAACGATGGACCAATTGCTCCCGTCGAATTTCCAAACCGTGATTTTATCGTCCATAGCCTCGTCCTGAAATGCTGCATAAAAATCTTCGTCGTCAAAAACATAAGAACCTAGATATGGGAAGAATGTCAATTGGGGGGATTCGGAAATGGTTTGCCAAGTGTTACCAATCAGTCTTTTTAAACCAAACCGTTTGCTTTCGTGGTCAAAATGAGCGATTTGCAGCATACCGCTTGCGTTAGTACCCAATAATTGGAAATTGTGCAACCCCAGTCCGGTTGTGTCCACAAAAACCCATGAATTGCCATCAAACCGCCTAATTTTCCAAGAGTAAGCGGTGTCGTTGAATGTTTGATATGCCACATAAGGGGCATCTCCTTCGAGGGAAGTCAGTATCCCGCTCGACCAAGTTTCCTCAATGATGGTATCGCCGAGGAAATGCCACTGCGGAGTTTGGGAGAAAGCCTGCTGATGGGAGACCAACAGCAAGAAAAAAGCGAACAAAGTGAAGTAGTTTTTCATGTCGAAAAAGAATTGGTGAACAATGTTCAAAGGTGGCTGGAAAGAAGTTCAATACACTGGCACATTTGCACGTATTTCTTGACGATTTTTACACTAATTCATCTGTTGGGGATTTTCTTATTGAGCCACTACAAACTGCTTTGCGCACAATACTTGCCCCTCATCTGATTTTAATTGAATAATATAAACACCTTTTGGAAGGTTTTCCAGTTTGAATTGCAAATGCATCAATCCGGTTTCAAGCTGTAATCTGCTCCTTTGAATTACGCGGCCTTGCATATCAGATATTTGGGCCACCGCATTCAATTTTTGTATGCTTTGAATTTGTATCTTTAAACAGTCTTCCAGTGTTGGATTTGGTTGAATGTCCAAGGAAATCTCCGCTTTGGGGCGCTCGGATACAAGTGTGATTGGGCTGAATACTTGGAGTGAAGCACCAAAACCTAAATCACTATTCTGGTATGCGACAAAGGGAATTCCTTCATGTATCGCCAAGTTTTTTTCCCAAGATTGATTGGCGAAATAGGGTTGGCCCACATAATTCCAACTCGTGCCATCGAAAAGCAACACAGATAGACCCCCTCCCACAGTATCCTGCGGTGCGTCGTCGAACAAAACAAATGGTTTCTGGCTATTGGCATTTACGGCTATTCTCATCCCAGAATAGGTGGGTACAGTAAACATGGGCTGCCCCACAGGCACCCATTCAAAATTGTCAAACGTCAATACGCTCAAACGCCATTGGGTACTCCAATCCGTGTACACTATATACGGAATACTGTTGGCGACCGCAAAATCTATCTTAGCCTGTGCGAAGAAATTTCCATAAGTAGTTGTAAAGGCTTGCCCGCCGATGGTTTGCCACGCTGTTCCGTCAAATCTTTTGACAACACAGGCTATTATGCTAGTATCGCTCTCCAAATAAGCAAGCCAAGGGTAACCATTACTGGTTTTAAGGGTTAGTTCATGAACCGACCCTGATGAAAAGTTTGGCTGACCCACTGCAGACCATTCGAGGGTATTGTGTTGCCAAATGGTGACTTGATTGTCCCAAAATGGGTCGGTGAATGCAACATAAAGTTTTTCATCGTCAAAGGCAATGGAGACAGGGTTCGGCGGGTTGGGGATTTGAGGCGATTCGCTGACAGTGATCCAAGCATTGCCTGTAAATTTTTTAAGCACAAACCTCAAATTTTCATGGTCAAAAAAAGCAAGCAAGGGAATGCCGCTTGAACTGATTGATATTTGGTAGTCTATATTTTGCCCAAGTCCGGTTGTATCAAGCGGAATCCAATTTGTCCCATCGAATCGTTTTACGACCAGGATATATTGGTCTTTGAAGTAATCTACGTAAGCAATGTATGGGGTGCCACCGTCCAATGCCAATGTCACGCCTCCTCCAGTGCTCCCTGAAATGATAGTGTCTCCTAAATAATGCCACTGCGGGGTTTGGGAGAAAGCGTGCTGAGCGGAAACCGCCAGCATGAAGCATGCGAGCAAATTGAAGTAGTTTTTCATGTCTAAAAAGAATTGGTGAACAATGCTCAAAGGTGGCCGCGTAGAAGGTCAGGCCTCTGGCATATTTGCTCTTTTTTCTTGTCAATTTCTACAGGTGTTCATGTTTGCGCCATTCAGAAGGCGCACGTCCCGTACATTTTCGGACGAAACGACTGAAGTGAGTAGGGTCTTCAAACCCCAATTCAAAACCTATTTCGCCGATGTTGGCATCCGTATAGAAAAGTAACCGTTTGGCTTCCAGCGCAAGTCGCCGGTGAATGAATTCTACCGCAGAACTGCCACTGTATTTTTTACAACATTCATTTATCTGGCGTGGAGTGGTCGCCAATAGATCGCCGAATCCGGCCACTTCATGCAAAGACCTGAAGTTTTTTTCTACAGCAATCTGAAATTGTTGAAACAGTGTTAATCCGGGCGACTTTTGTACGGGCACTGGTCTTTGCCGTTCGTAACTTTCGAGGCATTGGCAAAGAAAAATGTTGAGA
>JANMME010001094.1:0-1582 GCA_031373015.1 Saprospiraceae bacterium | reverse complement strand
GGGTTGTGCAAAAAGTCCAGGTTGAAAACTTACTGCGGAATTATATTTTGATTCTTATAAAATCCTATAAGGTTTTTAAAACCTTATAGGATTCGATTGCTCAAAATGCAAAACATTGTTTTCCTCAAAAACCCGTGCAAGACCTTTTTGCACAACCCCGATTTAAGATCAGTTCGAAGCTTTTGCTTTTACAAAATCAAACGTGTGTAATTGGCATCGCCCTCCACCGCTGGCTAATCCGATGGCCAAACCAAATGCCTCCGCATAAGCTTGGGCAGTATAGGTCGTTCCATTGCTAAAACTGCCCGTGAATGTGGCCTGCATGAGGTAATCACTTGCACCGAACTGAATGGTTTTGTACCACAGCAGTGGCGCAACACACCATTCGTCACGGACAATGGTTATCTTATCAAGGCCGGGGCCCTGAAGCCGTACGCCAAGTTTTGCATTGAACTGGCTATACCCCAAAATGAGGGATTCCACCCCACCAGAATAATACGCAGAGGATTGGGACGAAACGGTCATCTTAGAAAAAGGCCCACCCGAAAGGTCGAACTTATCTCCCAGGCTCCCCTTGCTTCGCGAGCCTCCAGCACCAACGGCATCTGCGCTCACCTCAATCTTGCAATCGCTTGCACTTGCACCGCAAAGCACCCCAAATACGCTGCAATTACTTTCGTGCTGCCCCGTAGCCAATGGGCAGTTAAACTCTGCGGTAAACTTTGTGGGTAGTGCCACCGGAGGCAGGAAGGTTTGACTACTGATGCCACCAAATTCGTCCATCGAAAACTTGTTGTGTCCAAGCGCCGCTGCCACTTGCTGTTTCAACGCTGTAAGGTCGATTTTGGCAGAAGCAAACACGCCTTTGATATAGGCGTAATGGTCGCGTTTTATTTTGGCCTCCAATACGGCCCTTCTCTCCAAGTCTTCTTCTTTAAAAAGCGCCAAGACATCGGCTTTGTACGATTCATACTTGCCCGATTTGTCTGCATCAAGCAGGGCTTTGATTTTCGCACGGTGTGGCGCCATCACATTTTCGATGGACTGGGCTTGTTTTTCAGTGGGTGCAGGTACGATTTGGGCTGGAAGGGAGCTGCTCGCAACGAAAGCGAGCAGAATTAGGATGTTTTTCATTGTGAAATACAGTTAGAGGAAAGTTGTAGAAAATGATTGTTCCTTCCTTCGTGTAGCCACTTTGAAAAACCTAATGTAGGGCGAAATTCATTTCGCCTTTTTTCGCGAAATTCATTTCGCCATTTTTCCGCGAAATGAATTTTGTAGGAGCATCGCGAAATAAATTTCGCGCTACAAAAAAGAAATCCCTCACTGTTAGCAGCGAGGGATTCTAACCCAAACAAATAAACACAAAAACTACTTGCTGCAATTTTAGGGCGATTTGTCGGGAATTGTCAAGTTTTTGTTAAAATTTTTTTGAAATTTTTTAATGGCTAATTAGGCAAATGAGTACAATGGACATATATTGGCTGAATGAGGGCGTTATTTTTCAAAAACAAGATTTGTTTTTGGGTGAACGATGCACAGCAAACACAAGCTTCTCTACCTTAGACGCTCTTTGTTTTGG
>JANMME010001091.1:0-7812 GCA_031373015.1 Saprospiraceae bacterium | reverse complement strand
ACATCCTGCCCCACCTTGAACGCAATCACCGCACCCTAGATGGCTTGACCGATGCTAAGCACAGTCGTCGGACGCTGACCTGCTTTCAGCAAAAGAGCACCTTCAAGGTCGGTCATCTACGCTTGGCTCGTTGGCAAAGCTACCAGACCCGCACCAAATGGTCAGCCACGCGAAAGGCGAGCGCCATGACCGTTAAAACGGGGTTGAAGCCGCCATTGGTCACATGCAACGAAGCATCGAGCTGCGTTTTGAGAAGTGACACTTTTTCAAAACAAAACACGGTCATCCTTTTACCCATTGTAAAACATCCATTTCCACATTTCCTTCACCGTCACTTTTTTACCATACATGAGGATGCCCACGCGATAAATACGCCCGGCCAGCCACACGAAAAATACGGCTGTGCCAATCACCATGACTAACGATAACGCCACCTGCCACCAAGGCGGGTTGAAAGCCAATCGGAACGGCATCGCAATCGGGGAAAAAAGCGGGAATATGGAGGCAAACACCATGAGACTGCTATCCGGGTTGCGCCAACCAGCCATGGAAACGATGTAAAACGCCAGGATGAGCGGAATGGTGGCCGGCAATGTCAACGATTGCCCTTCGCCCATATCGTCGCCCATGGCCGAACCAATGGCGGCAAACATGGAAGAATAGATGAAATAACCCCCCAGGAAATAAATGATAAACGACCCGATGAGCAGGGGCCAATTTTGCTTGCTCAATTCGGCCATGATGCGTATCCCCGTATCCTGCATCAATTCTGGATCAACGGTTGCCGCGCCACCAGCCGCCATCGGTTGCTGCATCTGCGAAGCATCGAAGCCCATCACCAGCGGAACAAGGATGGATACAGCACCGCTTAACACTACCCAGGCCACTACCTGGGTCAATCCCACCAGCCCGGCGCCAATGATCTTGCCCATCATCAAATCAAAGGGCCGAACCGACGACATCATCACCTCAACGATACGGTTGGTTTTTTCTTCCATGACGGATTTCATGACCATCTGCCCGTACATGAGCACCATAAAAAACAAGAGAAAGGTCATGATGCCGCCTACTGCAATCCCCACGCCTGCGGTGTATTTGCTCTGGTCATCTTCCTGGTCGCTGTTGATGCCTTCTGGGTCAATGGAAACCTCAGAATCCAGGAGTTTCAGCCGCGCTTCGTCTAGGCGTAGGGAGTCCATCTTGTACGCCTTGATCTTTTCGGCGATCCGTTTCTCGATCAAACCGCTTTTTTCGGGTGCGAGCTTTTCATCAGAGTAGTAGAATATCGTGTGGTCCTTCTGTTGAAAGTTGCCAAGCGGCGGGATGCGCAATACTCCATCCAGTTGCTTTTCGGTCACTTCGGCCTTGAGCTGATCGAGGGTTTTGTTGCCCGAAGGGATGAACCGAACCCCTTTTTCGTCAGGGAGCGGATTTACCATTTTTGCCTCGTCAATCACGGCGACTTTGATCTCGTTGCTTCCCTGATAGCTGGACAAGCCGATGATGACCAGCATATACACCAGCAAGCCGACAGGGGCCAAGAGCGTGCCGATGATGAAGGATTTTTTGCGAACGCGCGTCAGGTATTCGCGCCGTATAATGAGGGAAAGTTTGGACATGATTCGATTGATTCGATTGGAACGATTGATTCGATTGATTCGATTGGTACGATTGGAGGATTGATACGATTGATTCGATTGGAGGATTGATTCGATAGGAACGATTGGTTCGGATTAACCGATAAGTCTTGAATTGAACCAATCGTCCCAATCGAATCAATCCTCCAATCGAATCAATCGTATCAATCTCCCGTTTCGGCTACTCGCTGAATAAAAATTTCATTAAAAGTGGGTAAAATTTCCTCAAAACGGGTAATACGTGTGCCTTTTTGCAAAAACAAATGGAGCAATTCATTGCTCTGTGCGTCATGCTCCAGTTTGAAAGTAAGGGCATTTTTCTCGGTCTTCACGACGGCGAAGCGTTCGGGCAAATCGGTTGGCGGCTCGCCCTGTGTTTCCACCCGGAATAGGTTTTGCTTGTACTGGCTTTTGATCGCTTGCACCTCGCCGTACAATACGTTTTTGCCCTTGTTGATGAGCACAATATGGTCGCACATTTCCTCCACTTGCTCCATGCGGTGAGTACTGAAAATGATGCTCGTGCCTGCGGCGTTGAGTTGGCCGATTTCGTCTTTTATCAGGGTGGTATTGATCGGGTCGAGGCCCGTAAACGGTTCGTCAAGGATGAGCAATTTGGGTTTGTGCAACACGGTGGCAATGAATTGGATTTTCTGCTGCATCCCCTTCGAAAGGTCTTCGACTTTTTTGTTCCACCAATCTTTGATGTCGAATTTCTCGAACCACAAGTCAATCTCCTTTTGGGCTTCGGCTTTTGTCAGCCCTTTGAGTTGAGCGAGATAGAGCAGTTGCTCGCCCACTTTCATCTTTTTGTAAAGGCCACGCTCTTCTGGCATGTAGCCAATTTGTTCTGGCGACCGGGAGTGGAGTTTATGGCCATCCAGAAAAATCGCACCCGAATCGGGCGCGGTGATGGTAGTAATCATCCGGATGAGCGAGGTCTTGCCAGCGCCGTTGGGGCCCAGCATCCCGAAAACGCTGCCTTTTTGCACGTCAATACTCACATGGTTGACGGCCATATAGTCGCCGTAGGTTTTTACGACATCTTGTACTGAAAGAATCATTGATTGGTGGTGGATTGTTTACCCGCCATAGCCCTTTAGGGCGAAGGAGGGTGGATTGTTTACCCGCCGAAGCCTTGGCGAAGGAGGGTGGATTGTTTACCCGCCATAGCCTTGGCGTAGGAGGGTACCCGCCATAGCCTTGGCGAAGGAGGGGTGGATTCGCAGCCGAAAGTCGCAAGGTAGGCAGTCCTTGGGTTTCTTTTTTCGTCAAACGATGGTTTTGGAATGTTTTTTAAGTCAAAAATGGGGGATGAAGGAAATATGGACGGGCGCTAAAAGTTTAACCATCTGATTTGGACTTGAACCGCGACCTTCGTAAAAACTACTACTCGTTTATGTATAGATCTCTATTGGCATTGCCATTATGCCTACTTGCGCTGTTTTCATTTTCGTCGTTGAATGGCCAAGCTTACCAATTCTTTACCAACCCGACACAAATCAATATCCCTGACATCGGCCCAGGAAGCATTTATCCTTCACTCATCACCGTATCTGGCCAACCGGCGTTTTTACACGATGTCAAAGTTCATTTTGAATCTGCAGAACATCTGTTTGGCTTCGCTGATGTGGATATTTTATTAGAGGCTCCAAATGGTCAAAAAGTAGTGCTTTGTTCCAATGCCGGTGATGGCGTCGAATTTATGTTCGACTTATGGTTTGGGAACTCCAATTTGCCTTTATTTACATACGATGAAGTGATCAATAATGGTAAGTTTGAATTTCGTCCTACAAGTTTTGAACTGAAGAGCGACACCTTTCCTGCACCGGGCCCAGGCATCATCACCCAGCACAGCCCCTCGTTGCAAACCCTAGACGGGATCAACCCCAATGGCGTTTGGAAACTATGGGTGGTAAGTGACAAGCAAAACGGCGCTACTGGCAACCTTGGCTACAGCAATGTATTCGGTGATTTTGGGTGGGAACTGGCCATCAAAGCCGATGCAACCCAGCCCTGTGCCCGGCCTGAAAGACCTGAAGCAGTGCTTGTTGAGGATACCTTTGCCATGGTACGTTGGCCAGTCAATGGAACAGCTACCCATTGGGATCTGTATTACGGCATTGAACCCATTGTTCCACCTGACGCCTCCACTGTTCCAACCCTTGAAAATGTAGGGCAATCTGACAATGTATTGTTGCCCAATTTGATACCAGACCGCCCATACAGCGTTTGGGTTCGTTCAAATTGTGGTGTAACAAAAAGTGACTGGATTGGGCCCTTGAACTTTCAATCTAAAGTCTTCCCTTGCAGAACCCCGTATTTGGCGACCATCTGCAAACCCTTTGATTTGTTTGCGGTACCGCCTTTTTATAATTGGTTGCCAGATGCCTGCACCGGACTCTCCTTGCAAACGCCAAAACGGATGGTACAATTTACGGCCCCTGCGACTGGACTATACAACATTACGGGTTTACAGGGTGGCGCTGATGGGCATGCTGCCTACAAAGTGCTGGGCACTTGCGATAGTATAGGTTGGACCTGTACGAGTGGAGGATCTGTGCCAGGCTATGAATTTGCAATAGATTTGGCCGGAGGGGTTACATATTGGTTCTATTTTGAAGGAATGTGGTCAAATCACGTGGTGTTCAACGCCTGCCCGTTTGCGCTTGACCCAGGTGCCAATGTGAAACTCGTGCCTATTGCGGTATCGCCTGTGCGCGGCCAGTTTCGCTGGTCTGAGACGAATAACAACAATCAGCCTGTTCCGGGAGATTGGGATATTTTGTACCAACCCGCCGCAAACCCATCGCCTGGTTTTTGGGCGCAGCCCAGTGAAACGGCGTTTCAGACAGATGACCATGGGCTTTTCTGGTTGCAACAAAGTATCCAGGCTGGCACAGACTACGATATTTTTATTCGTCGAAACTGCGGAAACATTTGGACTTGCTGGGGCAATCCCGTGGAATTTGAGACCCCAAAATTGACTTCTACCGCTGCAGAAGTAAGGATGGACAGCAGTTTGCTCAGTGGAGCCGTTAGCGCTTTTTTGTCCTGGAAGAACACCCCGGACAGTGCTGTGGATATAAGCTGGGAAGCCAGTTGGGGTTACACGCCGTTCAGCAATCCTGAACCAGAACCGGTCAATATTAACGTGGAATCCCGAGTGTGGGCACAACTGAACGGCCTAAGCCCCAGCAGAGATTATGATCTATGGTTGCGGCCTCGTTTTCCTTCCAACATCTTGCCGTTACCGTACTGGATTCAGGAATGGCAAGGGCCTTTCCCTTTCACGACACCGGATCATTGCGGTTTGATCACGGACGAGATTTATTGCATGGAAGAGGTTCGATCAGGTTTTCTGTCGGGCAATCACACGATATATGAACATTTTGACCTGCCGCCCACCGTTTGTGCAGCCGACACTTCTGAATCAGGATGGGAGGTGGTTTATAAATTTCGGTCACCCATAACGGGGCCGGTCAATATTGTGCCAACCGATGCTGTTGGCCGACCAGGACGTGAATGTTTGGTTTTTTACAAAAAAACTTCGCAGGGCTGTTGGGCTGCAAATGGCTGGGAAAATATCGGCTGTTGGGAAATGGGCTCAACGCCCTCAACCTTGACTTTTGAAGCCGAACAAGATACCTTGTATTATTTGGCCTTCGATACGCGGCGAGTAGAAAGCAATTACAACGTGGACGATTTTGGATTCCGGCTGGAAGCTTGTCCCCATCCCTGCCCGGTGGTTAAAAAAGTGGAATGTATTTCCACCGATGCGACTTCTGCGGTGATTCGTTGGAATAGTTTAGGCCCGGGCAGTGTGTACACCCTGGAATATTACGGGATGGATTCCTTTCAAATGGCCTCGTTTGTTGGGCTAACGGATACGGTTTTTACCATTACGGATTTGTCGCCCACGCAAGAATATGGGGTCTGGGTAATTTATACTTGTAATGGCAAAGCCATTCTCTCCGAAGCGATTCGCGTGAGAATCGGCAGTCAACACCCCAGTTTATCCAACGGAATGATGTCGGATTGCAACCCTTTGTTTGTCCGACCAGGAGGCCAGGCAGATCGGCTCTATTCTTATGACATGTTTGCCGTGGAGGCACCCTTGGAAGGTGATTACACGCTGGAAGCCGGATTTGGCTGTAATGCAAGCCCTACTCCCACCTTTGTGAGTGTTTACGAAGGCTTCTTTGACCCGGAAAATCCGTTGTTGAATCTGCTTGCTTTCACGGACAGTCTTGCTCTGACCATCGCTCCCACCCAACTTTTGGTCCATTTGTTGCCTGGCCATCCCTATCAGTGCGTCGTTGCCAGACCCAACCCGCTCTATAGCCAAGCCTTTACCGGAATTGAGCAGTATTGCCTGGAGTATGAGATCCGCGGACCGGGGTTTGCCCAACTTTACCATCCACTTTATCAGGGCAGGCAAACACAGCCGCATGGGGTTTTGGAACAAACTTCGCTTTTTGACAATTGGCCTGACTATTCCTGCATTGACACTGCTGGTTGGGTCCATTATTACCGCCGTGGCGCAGACGCAAACAGGTATGACGATGACCATCTGCTGCTCTCCATACAAGACTATGGCGAACATGTACCTTCGACCAATTTCGCCGTAACCGTCGGAAATGGAGGAGACGCTTTGCAATTGCACAGCCCGCCAGCCACCTACACTGTAAACCCCACAGGCTGGTTTGTAATGGATCGGTACTGGGATGTTTTGACCTCGTTTTACAAACAGCCAACAGCGCCAGTACTCGTCCGATTTTATTTCACCCAGGAAGATTTCCAGGCTTTGCGCGATTCGGTCCTGGCTGCTGGAGGGATACCGCCCGATAATGTCGAACAATTGTACTTCTACAAAATCAACGACTTTTTTGATCGCTACAACCCTGATCCCATTGCTGGACACGTTGGAATCCCGCCCGCCTACAGTAACAGCAGCGACGGTTATTGGGAATACAAAAACGGCCCCGAAGCCACCGACAGCACCTGGCGGTATGAACCGTATCTAAACGGACACCTGGCCGAAACGCTGGTCCATCATTTCAGCGGCGGCGGCGGCGGTGTGGGAGGTAACCTCCTTGGAGCGATCACTTCGGTGCGACCGCTCACGGAAAATCCCAAGTTGAATATTTACCCCAATCCAACTACCGGTTGGCTCACCCTGGATGGATTGGAAAACTATCCTGAAGCAATCTTCCAAATCTCCGACATGATGGGGCGGGTGCAAATGCCTCCAAAAAGGATTCAAACCAAATATCTGGACATCAGCATGTTGCCGCCGGGTAGCTATTTTTTGATTCTTTATTTGGATGGCAGGCTATCCAGCTGGCAGATCATAAAACAGTGAAGGCACTTGATCTATTTAGGGGTTCGCCTACAAGCGCAAGATTAAGGGGGAAAGTGAGTGCACAATGGTTTGTTTTTCAACAAAATATGCACTCCTTGAGTGTCATCCCGAACGCAGTGAGGGAACTGTTTAAGCGCAAAGAGTCAACCCAAACCACTGGAAACTTCACTTTTTGTGCCAGGGGCAGGCCTGTCAATGAAAATAGGGAAGCGTAGGCTCACACTTTTCCCTTGGGCAGTTCCCTCACTGCGTTCGGGATGACACTCGGGGAGTGGAGCATTCCTATTTTCGTTTAAGGAGGCACTTCGGCAGGGGAAGTTTGTATGAAAGGCCGCTAATTTGACAACAATGAACTTGTGTACAAACCGTAGGTTTCAAAAACCTATGAAGTTTCTGGGCCAAATTCAGCATCATACAACTCAAAACCTATCCTATACAAAAACCCAGCAATCGTGATATTCTCGTGATATTTCAGCCCAATATTTGTGGGTTAATCACTAACAGTCCATATTTGCACCATGCACATTCTCATCGTTGAAGACGACCCTAACATCGCGGAACTGGTAGCCATTCACTTGCGTGATTTGCCTGCCGAGGTTACCATTCGGAATCAAGGTTGGCAAGGATTGGACGAAGCTATGAGCGGACGGTATGATTTTCTCGTGCTTGATTTGATGCTCCCTGGTTTGAGTGGCCTGGAAATCTGTCGTCAATTGCGTCAACGCAAACAATACATTCCGGTTTTGATGCTAACCGCACGATCGGAGGAGGCCGATAAAATTGTAGGCCTTGAAATCGGCGCAGATGACT
>JANMME010001087.1:0-2311 GCA_031373015.1 Saprospiraceae bacterium | reverse complement strand
ATCAATCAATATCGTCCTAATTCTCACCGCCCAAAAATAAAGTACATCAGGATAAAAAAGATCACGATTAACAAAAGGGGCACCCATACTTTTCTAAGCTTAAAAGTCCGTTTCACGTGTTGGCCCGAAGCCGTTCGCGTGGCCCGGCCCTGATCAAAATAGGTGACATACAGGAAGCAGAAAAAGTTTATTGCAAGCGTCAAGAGCAAGAAAAGGTAGGCCTTGTTCATCGAATCCGTCGTGGGCGAGAGCTGCGTAAGGTTGATGGAATAGGCCACCGTGGCGAGGAAGGAGGTGATGATGAGTTCGCCCACCTCCTCGAAATTGGTGCGGTGGAAAATCAGCACGAAAATCGGCAGCGCGCTGAACATCAAGAACGGTACGATGATCAGGATGATAGACCCCCAGGGGCGGCGGCTCACATAGAGGCGCACATTCAGGCTCTTGTATTTTTCGAGGTACTTGGCGCGGTCAAGCGTGTCGAAGGTGATTTTGTCCAATGAGCCAAGCGCGTTGGTCAATTGGTTGTCGAGCGTTACAAAATACTCGTCGGTGCTCCAGTCGTTGAAGTAAAAGTCTTTCTTTTTGTCCTTGATCTGCAAGCGGCTGTAATCGAAACTGATCTTGATTTTCTCGCTGCTGCTGAGGGCTGTGATGGGGATTTTTACCTCGTGGTGATCAAACGGGAAATCGAAGGTCTCGAACTGGCCCAAAAACTTTCCGCTGATGCGGTAAATGTGCGTCACATACCGGCCATCGTGCTCTTCGGCGATGCGGTAACGGTTGGCCTCCTCGCTGCTAATGTTGTCAAAATCAATGTACCCTTCCTTCTTGATGTCCAGCGAATCGGCGATGACCCAGTAGAGCAGGTTGCAGTCGAACGTGTTTTTCCGCACGTCAATTTCATTGATGTCAATGACGTCAATGCCTACGCGCAGGTTTGGGATGGCCGTGCCGGAGGTATTGATCTGTTTTGGGCAGGAACGGGTTTTGCCCCCTTTCGTTTCGCTGAATGTAGGATCTTTCTTCAGGATGCAAGTGCTGTCAAACTCGTACAACTCGTTGAGAACTGCAATTTTACGATCCTTTAATTTTTGAAAATAAGATACCAAGCCTGAGCGACCTGTTTTTCCATTTTTCAACGCCGATTCAAAAATATTCATGGCTGCAAAGCATCGGCGCAGGGTATTGTCCGTGTTGCTTTGGTTAAATAACTTGGCCGGGAATTTTTTTGCCAACTCTTTTTTGAATCTGTAGACTTCCAAAGGCAGTGCCTCGCTAGAATTGTCAAAGCGGATGATCGTGTGCCCCCGCTCGCGTGTGATTTGCTCGAGGGCTTGGTCGCCAATATCTGTCACGCCCGGCAGACCGATGATAGTTTTGTGCGGTAAATTCTTTGTTTTTTGCAAAAAATGCATCACCAAATTGCCATAGCCACTGTGCGTATTGAGCAAAATCACCCTCGGCTCTGGCTTCGAGAACTCGCGGAAAAGGTTTCGTTCCAGTGCCACAGCATAGTCTTTTGGCACTTCGTTGTTGTTCACATACCTGCTTTGCAGCAATTGTATCAGTGTATCGCAAGGCAAATGGTGCTCTTTGATCAGGGTGGAAAACCGTTTGTGCAGCAAATAATCCGTTTCAGAGATAAAACCGATGCGTTTTGCTTTCAACACTTCTTTTATAAATTTGATCAGGTAAAAAGGCTGCGGGTCGTTTGGGTCGAGGAACACAGCGTTATGCCCAAAATCCAATTGGTTCTGATCTGCGTTCGTGGCAATGACGGGAAGCCGCCCTTTGATGGTCTCGGCGGCATGTCGGATGTGCCGCCCCCACGTATTGTCAATGACCATCACCACGTTGGTGTCGGCAGCAATGGCCGAATACAGTGACTGGATGGTGTCTTCTTTGAAGTCGCACTGGAAGGGTTTGAGCTGATATTCTGCGCCGTAATCCTTGGCATTGATATCCTTTAGATAGGCTTCCAATGCCACTATGTGTGCCGAATCAGTGTAGCTGTTGGAGCGGGCTTTTGCCGTGTCCTGATAATTAAAACCGACATAAGCTACATATCGGAGCGGGCGTCCAGAGAGGCCAACGGCTGCGGCGGCGTTGCTGTTTTTGCAAGAAAAAAAGATGCCTACGGCAAGACAAAGAAGGATAAAGGCGGCGATTTTTTGCATGGCGGTGGGGGTATGATGATTGGTTTAGGGTGCGAAAGATAGGCAAATACGAAATTGAATAACCAGAAAAATACGTAACTGGTTAGGATGGAACACGGATGACACAGATTAGACACGGATTTGCACGGATT
>JANMME010001071.1:0-8954 GCA_031373015.1 Saprospiraceae bacterium | reverse complement strand
GGGCGTGTCGAAAGTGCAAAATTGCCTTCTATGACCCTGATTTCGTACGAGCCATCAGAGCCTATTTTTTTGTAAAAAGCTTCGCCTGATTGGTTTTCTGCTTTCAGGATAAAATCAGCCAACCCAGGCTCACCGGCCGTGAACGCGCAATCCACATCGTCGTCACGGAAAACATGGCCCGTGATCTTATTGCTTAAAAAATCGCCCTCAAAGTCAGTTTTCAACAGCAGGGCATGGGTCGGCAGTCCGTTGTTGTCGCCGGCAATAATCAGGTGGTTATCAGCTGTTTGCAGGATATTCCAGACATTTCCCGACACATTGAGCGGGTGTTTCCAGAGTGCATTGCCATTGGGATCAAGTTTCAGCAGTTCGAGATCAGAAGCCAAAGGATCGGCGATAAATCCCCAGAACGGGATGTAGAAATTGCCCGCATCGTCTTGGGCAAAGGCGTTGAGAACCGGGATGTTGTCACTATTGGTTGGAAAAGGATAGTGATTTTTGAACCAAAGTTCGTTGCCGTCCAAGTCGGTATTGAGAACACAAATGTTGAGAACTCCCGGTTCAGGCGAAGTGCCAAGCAGAGCGATGTTGCCTTCTGCTGTAACGAGGAGGTCATAATTCGTTTGATTCCCTGGTTTGGGGTAATTGCGCTCCCAAAGCAGATCGCCATCAGGGGTCACTTTGGCCAGGTAGAGATCGGCAAGATGACCGCTTACGGCAATATTACCGGTGGGCAATTCCACCAGATGTTTGATGACGCGCCCCGCTGCGCCAAAGGTCTTTTCCCAAAGGATATTACCATCCGGTGCAATTTTGACGAGCCAGTTTTGAGCATTAAAATTCGAGTCGCGGGTGGTTCCGGTGGCCAAAAAATTGCCATCGGAAAGGGCGATCATGTCGCTCAAGCCATTGGCAATGTTGGCATTGGGGACAATCGTTGACCATTGCATCGTGCCAGTAGCGTTGAGTTTCAGCACGATGTTCCGATATTCGATCGTGTCCCAATAATTTTCTGCCAATACCACAAAACCGCCATCAGGAGCAGCGCAAGCCGCAATGGCCCGTGCTTCGCTGAGGTAGAAATGGTTTTCCCACACGGTCTGCCCTGTCGCATCGGTTCGGAGCAGGAATAGTTTTTTGTCTAAAAATGCTGGATTCGCCACCCTTCCCGACACAAAATATCCACCATCGGTGGTTTGAAGCACCGAGCGAGCAATAGAAGAATCAGGGGCGTAGGTGTGAAGGAAGCCCTGTGCAGAAGCAACGGCAGCCCAAAGGCTTAACACCAGGACGAGGGTACGGGAAATGTTCATGTAGATAGTTTTTTCGATGAAAGTAGCGGGGGATTAAAAAGTTGTTTCATGAATGTTTGTGCGGATGTGCTACACAAATTTTCATGGTACAAAAGTGCGGCGACATTCCTCAGCAGACAAGGACATTTTTGTGCTGTTTTCAGAATTAATTTTCAAAATAAAAAATTTAAGCAATTGACAGTCAATGATTTTTTAAAATTATTTATAACAATTTTTCAAAAAAAATCTTCTTTTGCCAAAGAAATTTGAGCAAAAAAAACACCATGCTGTCATCTACGCTACTTTCAATCCTCCGCGCCCTGCCAAAAGAGCGTATGCGTGCTTTGGATAAATTCGTCCGATCGCCTTTTCACGTCACGCATGCCGGAGTGCTGCAACTGTTTGAGTTTTTGAAAGAAAACTTGGATGCAGAGGATTTGAGCAAAGAAAAAATGGAAGCGCAGTTGCTTCCCGAGGAAGAAAAGAACCCAAGAAGGATCTATCACCTCACCAATTACCTTTTGGAAACGGTGGAAAAATTCCTTGCCCAGGAAGACTGGGAAAAACAAGAACATCAGCGCAACGCCGCCACCGTGGAATCCCTTCGTCGCCTCCACCTCGATGAACCCGCCACAGCCATGCTCCGCTATGCCCGCAAAAGGCTCGATCTGGACCAATTGCGGGGCAGCGATTTTCATCGGGCCGAATACCGCTTGCATTGGGAAGCGTATCACCTCTCGCTCCAACAAGGCCGGGCCAAATCGTCGAATGCCCAGGCACTTTCCGATGCCCAAGATGTGGCCTTTATTTGCGACAAGCTGCGCACGGGCTGCCTACTGCTCAGTCACCAGCAAGTTACCAAGCAGACCTACGATAAAGGATTGCTGGACAATGTGTTATCTTTTCTCATCGGACATCCGTATTTGGAAATTCCGGCGGTGGCGGTTTATTACCACGGCTATTTTGCCCAATTGGGCGGTGCAGAAAGCGACGAGCATTTTGCGCGGCTAAAGTCTTTGTTGCAGGAGCATACGCCTCAATTTTCGGTATCAGAAACCCACGACCTTTTTTTGATGGCCGTCAATTTTTGTATTCGCCGGATCAACCAGCGGGAAGAGCGTTTTTTTCGGGAGATATTTGATCTTTATCAGTCTGGGTTGCGGCATGGGGCATTGCTTGAGAACGGTGCCCTCTCCCGTTGGACGTACAACAATATCACGCTCACAGGGCTGCGTTTGAGCGAGTTTGAGTGGGTGAAAAAATTTCTGCAAGATTACGCACCCCTGCTGAGCGAGAGCCATCGTGAAGGCGCCGTCAATTTTAATTTGGCGCGTTATCACTACGAAACTGGTGCGTTCCGGGAGGCTATGCAGCATCTGTTGGGCATCGAATACGACGATGTGCTCCATAATTTGGCCGCTAAAACCATGCTTTGCAAAATCTATTTCACCCTTGGCGAAACCGATGCGCTGGAGAACCAACTTGACAGCATCCAAATCTACCTGCGCCGCAAAAAAGTGCTGGGCTACCACCGGGACAATTATCTTTCTATCGTGCGATTCATCCGCAAACTATTGACCACCAACCCAAACGATCAGGCAGAGAGAAAAAAATTGCGCGAAGAGATCAAGGCTGCACCGGCGCTGACGGAAAGGGAATGGCTTTTGGGGGAGATAAAAGATTAATTAACAAAACAGTTTTAAGTATTTTTGCGACAACTACAATTCCTTTTTTATGAAAAAACGTGATAAAATCCTGCAAGCCGCCAAACAGCGCTTGACGGAGCAATTTGGCGAAAAAATAAAGGATGTCGTTCTGTTTGGCTCTCGGGCTTGGGGCAAACCACACCGATGGTCGGATTATGATATGGTGGTGGTCGTTCGGGGCGATTTTGACTGGCAGTTCCGTCACGCTGTCGTTGATGTGATGTGGAGCATTGATTCAGATTTCGATGTGTACATTCAAACGCTCGTAATTTCGGAACAGGAACTCAATCATTCGATTCGAGGCGTACAACCCATTTTCACTACGGCATTGCAAAAAGGTATTTACGCATGAAGAACTCATCGTTATGCTTTCCGATATGAAAACCTTTATCTACACCATCAAAGCTTGGCTCGAAGCTAATCCTGCCTGAGCCCCAACAAATTGTCACATGGAAAAGAAACAAGGCCAACTCATTCGCAGCGTCACACTCGCTGCCGCTACCATTCTCGTTGTCAGTTCCGTCATCGGTTCGGGCGTTTACAAAAAAGTCGCGCCCATGTCGGCAGAATTGGGCTCGCCCGATCTGGTGCTTTGGGCATGGGTGCTGGCTGGGGTCATCAGCCTCTGCGGTGCGCTCAGCAATGCAGAGATCGCGGGCATGATGGCCGATTCGGGCGGCGAGTATGTTTATTTCAAAAAGATTTATGGGCGATTCATGGCCTTTATGTGGGGCTGGAGTACGTTTGCTGTGATTAAAACGGCTTCGGTGGCAGGCATTGCCTACGTTTTTTCGCAGTCATTCAATGCCATTTTCCCCTTGCCGCATTTGCCCGAATCCATTGAGAATTTCGAATTTCTCATCTTCAAACCCTTTGAAAACGCGGGGGTGAAAGCCCTCACGATTGCCCTCATTATATCGCTGACCTACTTGAATTCCCGAGGTCTGAAAGGCGCAGCGGCCCTTAGCACCTGGATCACCCGACTCGTGATTGTGGGTTTGGTGGGCATCGTGGTGTCGGGTTTGGCGTTTGGCGGCGGCAGCTTTGCCAATTTTCACACTCCTGCTACCACCTATGTACATCATAATTGGACGGACTTTACCTTCATCAAAGCCATGTTCACGGCATTGCTGGCGGCTTTCTGGGCCTATGAAGGTTGGAACACGGTCGGCTTTATTGGCGGCGAAATTCAGAACCCCAATCGCAACCTACCGCTTGCCCTGTTCTCTGGGATGATGATCATTATTGGGGCTTATGCGATTGTCAACTTCACCTATCTGTATGTGTTGCCGATAGATCAAATTATCAACGTAAGCCAAACACAAAACGAGATCGCCGCCGTGGCAGTGGTGCGGCATTTTGCGGGCGGTTTTGGCGCGACCCTTATTTCTATCATCATTCTCATCACAACACTCGGCTGCACCAATGCCACCATCCTGATGCCCCCTCGGGTGTATTATGCCATGGCAAAAGACAAGTTGTTTTTCCCCCGCGCAGCAGAAATTCACCCCAAATACCACACACCCAATCCGGCACTTTGGATTCAGGGACTTTGGGCATGTTTGCTTGTTTTGTCCGGGAGCTTTGACCAATTGACCGACATGCTGATCTTTGCAGCGTTCTTTTTTTACGGCGCAACGGCATTTGGTGTGTTCATACTGCGCAAGCGCGAACCCGATGCCGTGCGACCTTACCGGGTATGGGGCTACCCCATTGTGCCGGCCTTGTTCGTGCTGTTTTGTGCAACACTCATTGTGATCACCTGCTTTACCCACCCTCGCGAAGCGGGTCTTGGTGTGGTGTTGATGCTAACGGGGGTGCCACTTTATTTTTGGTGGAGCCGGAATCATGAAGTGATGAAATGATAAAGTGATGAAGTGATTTGATCCGCCTCTGCTAAATTATCTTGTGTGATTTGAATCTATCTTGAACCAATCCACCAATTTATCCGCCGTAGCCATTGCGAAGGCGGATCACCAACAAAAAATGCATTCCGACCACCGCTACATCGAAGCCTTGCGCCGCCATGACGAGCGCAGCATCCGCGAGATTTACAAGCAACATTCATCGCAAATCATCCGCTGGGTAGTGGCCCGCGGCGGCTCTTCCGACGATGCGCAGGATATTTTTCAGGAAGCCCTCGTGGCTGTATTTGAAAAAGCACAAAACCTTGATTTTGTGCTCAGTTGTCCTCTCGGGGCACTGCTCCATGTGATTTGTTCGCGCAAGTGGGTAGATCGTATCCGGCAAAAAAGTCGGGACGCAGGGGTAAGAAAAGAAGAGGAGATCCGATATGAGACAGAAGCCGAAGGAGATGTGCTGGTGGAAGCCGAAGAAGTATTGGCCGAACAGGCCAAACACACGCGTTTGCGTGTGGCTTTTCTGCAGATCAGCGAACTCTGCCAACGCTTGCTCACCCTTCTATCCAATGGGACGAAGCCTCTTGAGGCTGCCGAAGCACTCCAAATGAACAGTGTGGACACCCTCTACCGGCGCAAAAACGCCTGCACCGAGCGTTGGCGCGTATGTTATGAAGAGATAAAGTGATGAAGTGATGAAGTGATAAACCGAGCGCGATCACTTCATCACTTCATCACTTCATCACTCTATCACTTCATAATCATGAACGAACTCGACACCATATTACTCCATAACTACTTCAACGGCTTGCTGCCCCCTGAGGAGGCCCGCGACGTTGAGGCCCGTGCCGCTTCCGACCCCGCTTTTAGGGAGGAATTTGCCCTCCGGAAGGAAATGGAAGCCTTCCCACGGAAAGAAGCCGAACGGGAAGCCATGGTTGATTTGCTCAAAACCGTGGGCAAGGATTATTTCAAGGATGAAATAGCCGAAACGCCACAGTTCAAAGTCGTGCGGAACAATCTGCGACGCTGGATAGCCCTGGCCGCTTCGATCACCCTGGTCGCTGCCGCGATATGGTTTTTTACACGATCGGGCGGCATGCCCACTTACCAGCAATACGCCCAGCACGAGCCTCTTTCATTTACCGTGATGGGCGACAACCTTGTGTCCAAAACAGATGCTGAAACGAACTTTGAGCAAAAGGACTTTGGCAAGGCATTTGCCGCCCTGGATCAAGTGCTGGCAGCCGAACCCGACAACATCAAAGCCAAATTCTACCGGGGCATTTGCCTCATCGAACTGGATCGGTCAGCCGAGGCCAGGGCGGTTTTTGAGCCTTTGGCGGCGGGCAATTCAGCGCTGCGCGAGGATGCGGCTTGGTATGTTGCACTGAGTTATTTGAAGGAGAAGAACACGGGGGCTTGCAAGGCTGCGCTTATGAAAATTGATTCAGGGTCAATTCATTACAAAGCGGCACAAGAAATGCTGAAAGGGCTTTGAGGCCGTCGTATTAGGCAATAACTTTGCCTTCAAGAACTACACAGCGTAAATAAACCGCAGAGGCGCAGAGACGCAAAGAATTGATATTCAAGTCCTCTGCGTCTCTGCGCCTCTGCGGTTTATTTTTCAAATCACATCGGATCATGGAAGCCTACGGCGCAGTACTCAACCTCGTCATCCCCATTTTTTTCTTTTTGTTTTTTATTGAAACCATCGTTGCCCGGAGGCGCGGCGAAAAAGTCATTCGCGGGTTGGACAGCATTTCCAGTTTCAGTTCGGGCATCACCAATGTCGTGAAAGACGTGCTGGGGCTAAGTATCGGCATCATCAGTTATTACTGGCTGGAAAGTAAAGTGGCGCTGATCCATATCGAAGCGACTTGGGCGGTGTATGCCATTGCTTTCTTAGTGGTTGATTTTCAAGGCTATTGGGCACATCGCTGGAGCCATGAGATCAATTTCCTGTGGAATCGCCACATCATTCACCACAGTAGCGAAGAGTTCAACCTGTCCTGTGCCTTGCGGCAGTCAGTGTCCACTTTTGTCAACTATTTCACCTTTCTGCTGCTTCCGGCTGCCTTGTTGGGTGTACCTGGCAAAGTGATCGCCATCATCGGGCCGCTGCACCTATTTTTGCAGTACTGGTACCATACCCAGCTGATCGGCAAAATGGGCTGGCTGGAGCACGTGATCGTCACGCCCTCCCACCATCGCGTACACCATGCCATCAATGCGGAGTACATGGACAAGAACTACGGACAGATCTTTATTTTCTGGGACAAATGGTTTGGCACTTTTCAGGAGGAGCTGGAGGCGGTGCCGCCAGTGTATGGTGTAAAACGTCCGGTTCATACCTGGAATCCGTTCAAGATCAACTTCCAGCATTTTTGGCTGCTGTTCGCCGACGCCTGGCACACAAGCAGTTGGTGGGATAAGTTGCGCATCTGGTTCATGCCCACGGGTTGGCGCCCCGCAGATGTACAGGAACGTTATCCGGTGTATGCCATCAGCGATGTCTATCATTTTGACAAGTACGACACGCCTGCGTCCCGTGCGCTCGTGACCTGGTCGTGGGTGCAAATGTTTTTCAGTTATTTCCTCCTGGTCTACTTTTTTGCTTTTATCGGCAAAATTGGCTCGCCGGGCATTTTTCTATATGGCGCCTTTGTGTTTGCCTCGATTTATGCCTACACCGAACTGATGGACCGTAACCGCTATGCACTGTTTTTTGAAGCCATAAAATCCGCCTTTGGACTTTACCTTATCTGGCAGTCCGGCGATTGGTTTGGGGCGCGGGAAAATGTGGGGGTATGGTATATGTACTTCGTGGGCGGGTACAACCTGCTGTCTGTGGCGGTCGTTTTCTGGCTAGTGGAGCGGGAGTTGAAAACTGTTTCGACACAAGCAAAAATCTCCTAAATCTATTGTTTTTTGTACTCCTTGAAGCCTAAATGGGATTTTGGGGCTTCCCCAATTTTCCCCTTTCCCACTCGAGTCCCCAAGCCTTGTCATTCTGTCGGAACCCGCAATCAAACAAAGGCAACTCGTTACAATTTAACCTTATCCCCCGGGAACTTCCGAATCAACTTTTTTACCCCGGATTCCATGTCGCCAAAAGGAAGCGGTTCTTTGGCTATGTAACTGATCATCAAAGAGATATGAAGGTCTAAAGCCTCCAGTTTGTCGTACAATTCCTGCTTTTGAAGGCGGTAGGCTTCGCGGATTTGGCGCTTGATGTGGTTGCGTGCTACAGCGGTTTTGAAATTGCGTTTTGGAACAGAGACCAGCACCTGGATACGGCTCATCGTTGCCAAATAAGGCGAAGATTCCTTCCACACCACCCGCAACGGGTAGGCCACATACGAATGGCCGCCCTTAAAAAGACTGCCGATGGCTTTGCGGCTCTTGAGTCGTTCTTCTCGGGTGAAGGTTGGCATTTCTCCAGTGGCAGATACAAGTGGCGGTTTCGCCCGCCGAAGCCTTCCTGGTTTCCAGGTCTAGGCAGGCGGACAGGAAGGGTGTAGGCACAAAAATAAGACTTCCGAGGCTGCATGAGCTTCGGAAGTCTTTATTGTTTTGTTTAGCCAATTTTGGAGATGTAAATTCCGATTACATCGGAACCCCAAAAATTATGCGTTTGTCTTCAGGCGACGCTCGTCAGAAACGGTGAGTTTCCAACGGCCTTGCTTGCGACGGCGGGCCAATATTTTGCGTCCATCTTTGGACTCCATACGCGTGCGGTATCCGTGCTTGTTGATGCGCTTCCGACGCGAGGGTTGGTATGTACGTTTCATCGCTGCTCTGTAAAATTTGTTCTTTCCGAAAAACGGAGCGCAAAGGTAAACTTAGTTTTTCAAAATCAAAGCACGGGGTGCGGAATTTTCTGAAAATGGTTTCTGGAGTACTTATTCTGGGAGATTCATAGGGCGAGTTTAAGTCACCATCCCTTATCAACACGAAATCCCCCGCTTTGTCATCTTGGCGAGACCCGTCCGCAACAAGGGCGCATACCCCGAGTATTTGCACTTTTGAGGGCCTGTAAGGGCATGTACTCGGCCACTGCGCACTGGATGCGGACGGGTCTCGTCAAGATGACA
>JANMME010001068.1:0-11315 GCA_031373015.1 Saprospiraceae bacterium | reverse complement strand
CTAATCCGTGCCATCCGTGGCCCATACGCCTAAACGCTTACCCCTCAACCTTCACCTTAATCGGTCTCGTATAATACTCCGCCATGCTTTCTACCACAAAATCGGCGGTTTCGGCTTTCGCCAAACGTTTGCGCACGAGGTAGAGCGACCAATTGCCAGCGCCTACTTGTGCGATTTTGGCAGCGGGTATTTCGATGAGTGGTGCCCCCAAAGTCGTGCTGACTTCCATGGGCACCGTCTTACCTTCGTCGGTATTTTCCCAGATAAAAACGAGTGTTTCCCCTTTGGCAAGTGGCTTGCCGATCCAACGAAGGTTTGTTGGTTTTTTGACGGAGAGCACCTTGCTTTCAAAGAAAAACGAATCAATAGCAGCTATCCCTATCTTGAATTCCCTCCTTTCCCCTTTTTTACTTTTCCAATCAAAAACCTGCTCAGCCTTGTACACAGCCGGGAATTCAACCATATATGTGATGCCTCGCACGGGCAGGACCTTCATTTCGGTAGATTGAAACCGGATGCCCCCAGGCATTTCGATGGCTAGTTTGCTGCTGCCGTCGTGGAGGCTGGCCTCGGCCTTCACTTGTTGGCCAGCCGCGTCGAAACGAACATAGCAGTTTAGGATATTTTTGGGGGCGTGGGCGGCATCTTGGCAGTGCCAAAAAGCCAATGCTGTCAGAATTGAAAAAAAGATGTGCTTCATATACTTGTCTGAATATCTTTGCCGCTTGTCGGGCAAAAGCCCAGCATTCGTGGATGAAATGGGAGGGGGCGCAAATCTCCACAGATAATGTCGAAATCTCATCTTCTTTTACGAACCGGGACGCAGCGTTCGCCCTTGAAGAGTTGCCATTCACACATTGCGCAGAGACTCCTATAAGCAAGGGGTCTATTTTCGACCTTGTTAAACTTACCGCTCAAAAATGGGAAGTGTGCTTATTACAGACGATTGTCACCCGATTTTGAAAGAATGGTTGGAAAAAATGGGCTGGCGTTGCGATTTCCTGCCAGACATCACGCCGGAAGAAACGCGGGAAGTCATTGGGGAATATGAAGGGCTGGTGATCAACAGCAAGATTTTAGTGAACCGGGATTTTTTGGATGCGGCGGTGAAATTGCGCTTTGTAGCGCGCTTGGGCTCGGGGATGGAAATTGTGGACAGGGTTTATGCTGCCGAACGGGGCGTGCAGGTGTGGAGCAGCCCCGAAGGAAACCAGAATGCGGTAGCAGAACAAGCCTTGGGAATGTTGCTCGCTTTGGCAAACAACTCGCTCCGTGCCGACCGCGAAGTGCGCCAAAACATCTGGCAACGGGAAGCCAATCGAGGCTGGGAAATAAAAGGGAAAGTGCTTGGCATCGTGGGGTTTGGGTTTACCGGCAGCCAGTTTGCCCGCAAATTAGTTGGGATGGAAATGGAGGTGTTGGCTTTTGACAAATACAAACCGAGTGGGTTTTCGGAACAAATGCCTTGGGTACGGGAGGCAAGCTTAGCGGAAATACAAGGACAAGCAGACATTATAAGTTTACATTTGCCCCTGACAGACGAGACGCGAGGCTATGTTGACAAAACGTTCATTCAAAACTGCAAAAAGGGCTTTGTGCTGATCAATACCGCTCGGGGGCAATGTGTAAAAACGGAGGACTTGGTAGAAGCGTTGGAATCGGGGCAGGTCGGGGGGGCGTGTTTGGATGTTTTTGAGAACGAGAAGCCCCATACTTACACGGAAAAGGAAAAAGTGCTTTACGAACGCTTGCATCTTCTTGAAAACGTCGTTCTTTCGCCCCATGTAGCGGGTTGGACGCTGGAATCGAAAAGGCTGTTGGCCGAAATTTTATTAGAAAAGATTGCTAAGGTTTGAGAATGTTGAGAGTTTAGGGGTTGAGTGCAAAATCTCAACAATCTCAACGCCTCAACCCTCAACTTTAATCGTCAAACCTAACAAGTAAATTTTTCAATCTCTGTTCTATGGTACGTTCTTTACTATTAACATTTGCGATGCTCCTGCTCGGTGCTGTCGTCGCATTGGCTCAGTCAACGGTGTTGACGGGCAACATTAGCGATGGCAAAGAAGCATTGATAGGAGCGACCGTGAAGGTGTCTAGAGGCACAGATTTCGTGCGTGGCTCCATCACGGATTACAACGGCGACTACCGTATCCAACTCGACCCGGGCACCTACGATGTAGAATTTTCCTACACGGGTTTCCAAGCACAGCGCATCACTGGCGTGCGGGTGCTGGGGGGGCAGATCACGACTCAAAACGTGATAATGTCCAACTCAACAGTGCTTGAGGAAATTGAGATAGTTGGCTACAAAGTCCCGCTCATCGAGCAAGACCAAACCTCCAGCGGTCAGACCCTCACCTCCGATCAAATCAAAAACCTGCCTACCCGTAGCGTAAATACCATCGTGGCAACTACCGTGGGTGCTTCCTCCATTGATGGCGGCGATGTGAACATCAAAGGAGCGCGTGCCAACGGTACCGACTACTACATTGACGGTATCCGGGTTTCCGGCGGCGTGCCACCGGTGCAAGATTTGGAGCAGTTGCAAGTTATAACCAGCGGCTTGGGCGCCGAAATTGGTGACGTGACGGGCGGTATCGTGTCGGGCACTACGAAAGGCCCTGCTGGCGAATACCATGGCGGTATTGACGTGGAAAACTCCAAAGGCCTGGATGCGTTTGGTTACCTGCTTGCCACGGCCAACATCAGCGGCCCCATCATAAAGAAAAAATTGCCCGATGGCAAAAGCCGAACGGTGTTGGGCTTCCGCTTGTCTGGACAATATCAAAACCGCGATGAAGACGATCCCCCCGCATTGCCTGTTTACAGGGCGAAAGAAAGTGTGCTGAGGGAACTTGAAGCGCACCCAATGCGCCGCTTAGGCCCAAACTTTGCCAGTACCGCGTCCTATCTCACCAATGAAGACGTGGATGTATTGGATGCTCGACCTTACCAGGCAGCCTCCAATCTCGACGTGAACGGGAAAATTGACCTTCGACTTACGAACAATATTGACCTGAGCCTCACCGGCACTTTAACTGATTCGCGCGATTTGGTAGATGGCGGCAACGATGGCAGCAGGCCGACTTGGGCGATACTGAATGCCCAGAACAATCCAACTGAATTCAGGAACACCTATCGTGGCAACTTCCGTTTCCGTCACCGCCTTGGCAGTTCCGATCCGAGCAATAACGCGTCTAGCAGCAAACGCGTTTCCATCAGCAACGCAAACTACACCCTGCAGTTTGCTTTTGAGCGCAGCTTGTTCAAAACTTATGACAAACGCCACAAAGACAAGCTCTTTGATTATGGCTACATTGGCAAGTTCGAGACGATACAAGACCCAATTGTCGAACCCAACGACAGTTCGGTGTGGCAAAACGTAGGTTACAATGATCTTTTTGTAAAGTACACTCCCGGCACTCAAAACCCTGTCCTGGAGGCTTACAACGAGTTTGCTGTCAAAGGCGAGGAAGACATTCGCGCGTTGCCCTTCCCCGCTATCCTGACCTATTTCTCCAGAAATGGCGATTTTACAGAAGTGTTCGACGACGTTTGGGACGGAATGTACTCCAACATTGGCTTGTCGTACAATCGCTTCGAAAAGCGAGAAGACGACGTAGCTACGCTCAATGCTACCGTTGGTTTCGATTTGAAATTGGGCAAAAGCGGCACCCACAACATTCAGTTCGGCTTGCTTAATGAGCAGCGTACCAATCGGGTATATCGTGTAAGCCCCAACGAATTGTACCTGTGGGCGAATCAGTATGCCAACATCCATTTCAATGGCTTGGACAAAACCGATACGATTGGTTATGTATACTCTGATCCTCCAGGCGCCAATATTCCCCTGCACCCTTATGCAACCGTAGATTTGCCGGAAAACCGGTTTTATCGTGAAATCCGCAAGTCACTCGGTGTGCCGCTCAACGAGTGGGTGAATGTAGATGCCCTTGACCCTAGCCAATTGAGCCTTGGTATGTTTGCCCCACGCGAACTGATGGATCAAAGCCTCGTCAACTATTATGGTTACGATTACCTCGGCAACAAAACGGAAGACGGGATCACATTCAACGACTTTTTCACGAGCCGTGGCGAAGACAATGTCCGCAACTTCCCCAACGCGCCTTTGCGCCCCTTGTACCAGGCTGCTTGGTTGAAAGATAAGTTTACTTTCAACAAAATGATCTTCAGCCTCGGAGTTCGCGTAGAGCGTTTTGACTTGAACACGAAAGTGCTGAAAGATCAGTACTCGCTTTACAAAGTGATGGACGCAAAGACTTTCCATGCAACCGTGACAAATCAAAATCGTCCAAACACCATCGGCGACGATTTTAAAGTCTACACAGTGAGCGAACAGGATGCGACCGTTACAGCTTACCGTGATGGCAGCACTTGGTATTACCCTGACGGACGCCAAGCCAACGACGGCAACGTCATCTTTGGCGGCGGCGTGGTAAACCCTTACCTGCTCAACGTAAACGAAGATATCACAACACCTGAATTTGATCCCAACGGTTCTTTCGACGACTACACGCCACAGGTGAACTGGTTGCCTCGCTTGGCTTTCTCGTTTCCGATCTCTGAAAAAGCAAACTTCTTTGCGCACTACGACATTTTGGTACAGCGCCCACCAAGCCGCTGGGAAGCAACCCCGCGCGGTTACTTCTACTTTTATCGCCCGGGTACAAAGAACAACGCTAACCTTCGCCCAGAGCGCGTGGTGGATTATGAAGTGGGTTTCCAGCAAGAACTCAACAAGCGTTCGGCCATCAAATTCTCCGCCTATTACCGCGAATTCCGCGATATGATCCAGCGCCGTACCGTTCTTTACGTGCCAACCATCGGCAACTACGATACTTTTGGCAATGAGGACTTTGGTACCGTGAAAGGTTTCACCTGGCAGTATGATCTGCGCCGGACGAAAAATACAGAAATGCGCATTGCTTACACCTTGCAATTTGCGGATGGTACAGGCTCTGACGATGAATCGCAAAGCAACCTGACTACGCGCGGCAACATCCGCTACCTGTTCCCGCTCAACTTTGATGAGCGTCACAACCTGAGCACTACGATTGATTACCGTTTTGATGGTGGCAAAGCTTACACCGGCCCCATTGTCAATGGAAAGAAAATCCTGGCTGATTTTGGGATCAACCTACTCATCAACGCTGCCTCTGGTCGCCCCTACACCGCAAAACTCAAACCAACCCGGTACGATGCGATTGGTACAGTAGGTTCCGTAAACGGCAGCCGTTTGCCTTGGCGCTTCAATGTAGACTTGCGGGTAGACAAGACTTTCCACCTCAATCCAAAAGCTAAAGTGCCGCTGGACGTGAACGTCTATTTACGGGTGGCCAACGTGTTAAACCGCTTAAATGTTATTAGCGTGTACCGTGCGACCGGCTCGCCAACCGATGATGGCTTCCTCTCGTTCGCCGATGGCATTTCCAAAATTAGAGAGGTCGAACTTACTGGCTTGAACAAACAGGCGTACATTGACTCGTACTCCTGGCAGGCGCGTAACCCAAACAATTTTGCGCAGCCGCGCAGAATTTTTGTAGGGGCTTCTTTTATCTTCTAAAAAATAAAAAACACAATTTCCATGCGTATCAATAGACTTTGGATAATAGCCTTGCTGGCTATAGGGACCTGGGGTGTTGAAGCCCGAGAGCCGGATGGCCAGCGAAACGCTCCAAAAATCGCCCATAAACCGGCCCAATATCGCGACTTGTGCGCCAACTCTGAGAGCGCTATAGACCAAGCGATCAACAACGTGCGTGCCCGTCTTTTAGGCGGCGGCGACTGCTGGTGGGATTTGACAAGAGGCCGCTACATCGTGCCAAAAGTAGACCCAGCCTCCGGCCAGCCAGAGGTGTCCGCTATTTTTGCTGGCTCAGTATGGTTGGGTGGCATTGACCCGGGCAACAACCTGAAATTGGCTTGCCAAGCCTATCGCAATGATGGCAAAAATGATTTCTGGCCTGGCCCTATTTCTTTGGCAGGTGTCACGGAATCATTCACTTGTGCCAACTGGGACCGCCATTTCCGGGTAACTGGCGATGACATCCGCAAACACTTGGCCAACATCGCCAAAGGCAACCTCAACCCGGCCGACATCCCGCGCAATATAAAAGCGTGGCCGGCCAAAGGCAATGAGTATTTCCAGTCTGTTTGGGGGTTCGACCTGCCTTTCACGGACCAAGCCCTTGCAGGCTTCTATGATGTGGGCCCCACCATTGGCACCTACGAGCCACTGGAAGGCGACTACCCGTCCATCGAAATCCGTGGATGTCCGCTGGACAAGTATCCCGATGAGATGATATTTTGGATTTACAACGACCATGGCGGCGGCCAGGCACATGCCAAAACCAATGGAAAAGCTATTCAGATGGAGGTGCAAGTGCAAGCATTTGGCTACACGACCAACGATGAGCTGAACGACATGACCTTTCAGCGCTACAAACTCATCAACCGTGCTACCGACCGCATTGACTCCATGTTCTTTGCCATGTGGATTGACCCTGACCTCGGTTGTGACGAAGATGATTATATCGGATGCGACACCGCCAAAAGTTTGATGTACATCTACAACAAAGACCAGGTGGACGGCAACCCGGGGGCAACCTGTCCCAGCGGCGCGGCTACTTATGGCTCTCACATCCCACTGCTTGGCGTGGACTATTTCCGCGGGCCTTTGGGCTCTAGGATGGTGCCAGACACCAATACGGTTGACACGACCGACTTTGTTGATGAGCCTTATGAGCTGGGAATGAATTCCTTTATGTATTACAATCGCGGCGGTGGCGGTCAGGGAGACCCAACTGCTCCGAATCAGTATTACAACTACATAACAGGCACTTGGGCAGATGGCACCCCGCTTACTTATGGCAAGAGTGGCTACAACCCGGGCGACCCTACTGCTAAGCGCGTTCGCTATTGTTTCACCGAACCACCGAACGACCCAAACCCTAATAGTTGGAGCATGTGTCAGGCAAATCTCCCCTTGGGCGACCGCCGTACCTTGCAGGCCTCAGGCCCATTCACCCTTATGCCGGGTGCGGTGAACGAACTTATCATTGGTGTTCCTTGGGTGCCTGATATTGAGTATCCATGCCCAGACATGGAAAACCTGTTCCGGGCCGACAAACTGGCGCAAGGCCTCTTCAACAGCTGTTTCGACCTGCTTGATGGCCCCGATGCCCCTACGGCTGACTGGATTGAACTCAACAAAGAGGTTGTCGTGGTGCTTACCAACAAGCCCTTCCCAGAGTCAAACAATTTTACCAAGGAAAATGAGGACTATCAGGAGACAGACTTCTTGGCAGACGATCCCTTCTTGTTAACGACCGACCCTGATTCCTTGGATATGGCTCGTTACAAATTCGAAGGCTACCTGATCTATCAGTTGCGCAATGAAAACGTTTCGGCCAAGGACTACAGCAACCCTGAAAAAGGTAGGCTGGTGTATCAGGTGGACATTAAAAACGGAGTGAAAAAATTGTACAACTGGGAAGAAACTCGCGACCCAACGACCAACAAACTTGTGTACTACCCGGTGTTGCAAGTGGAAGGTGGAGACAAGGGGATTCGGCACACGTTCAGCATTACGGAAGACAAATTTGCCAGTGGCAACGACAAGCGCCTGGTCAACCACAAGAAGTACTACTTCTCCGTGGTAGCTTATGCGTACAATAATTTTGCGGCATTTGATCCATTTAAGCAACCATTGGCGACTGGGCAGAAGCACCCCTTCCTCGCAGGCCGTCGTAACATCGTAATCAAAACGGTGATACCTCGACCTGTTGTAGACCAATCGCTCAATACTGTTTACGGCGAAGGTGTGGTCATCACCCGTTTGGAAGGCCAAGGTGTGGGAGGCAATTTCCTTGATATGGACGATGACACACGCGAGCGCGTTCTGTCCGATAACTTTGACAGCACATTGACTTACCGGCCCGGGCGTGGACCGCTTACGGTTACAGTATTCAATCCATTTGAAATAAAAGACGGCGAGTACCAACTATCCTTCGTAGATGGTAACCTCACCGACACAAAACTGGACGATACTGCCCGTTGGGAACTTCGCAAGCTCCCAGATGGCGATTTGATTGTGGCAGAAAAAACAATTGCAAAACTCAACGAACAGATTATTTTGCAATACGGATTCTCCATCTCCATCACGCAAACAGGTGAACCGGGGCAAAAATTGGATGACCGCAATGGTGGCATTGGTGCCGAAGTAGAATATGACAATCCTGACGACGCATGGCTATTTGCTTTGTCTGACGACTTGTTTGGCAATTCTGGCTTCAACTATGTAAAAACCGCGCCATTGGAAGAAGACGAGACCTTTGACCCAAAACAGGGCTTGAGTGCACTCGGAGATGGCTGGTTTGTGCCTTATGTTTTGTGCGACTGGGATATAGAAGGTGCTGAACAAGAAGTCTTAACACCCGCATGGACAAACGGCCTGAATACCGCTGCGGTGGGCACCAGGCGAGACAAACTGGCAGCATTGCCCAATGTAGACATTGTATTTACCAGCGACAAATCGAAATGGAGCCGCTGTGTGGTGATAGAAACCGCAGCAAGGGTTTTCACAGCCGATACCAGCAAGGTAAAAACTCAAAACAATGGCGCCAAAGGGCGTTTGATGTTTGATGTGCGCTACGCCCTCTCTGTCGGCAAAAACGACAGCAATGGCGACGGCTTGCCCGACCCGGATGGAGAACTGTATCCTAGCACTGCTCCCGGAAATGCGGGCATCCCAGCTGCTTACCAAGGGCAACCAGTTCGTGGTATGGGTTGGTTCCCAGGCTATGCCATTGATGTGGAAACAGGCCAAAGGCTTAATATATTCTTTGGCGAAAATTCTGGTTACAGCTCGGCGCTCGACCCAAGTTTTACAGGACGCGACATGCTTTGGAATCCCACGGATCAGTTTATTGCGCCAGAAGCAGCAGGCTTGACGGGGTATTGGGGCGGTGGTGTAATGGGTGGCCACCACTGGGTTTATGTCATGAATACGCGTTATGACTCCTGTAATCAGGTACGAAAGCGCTTCACTCCGGAGTTTGGTGCCCCTGCGCTCAAAGTGCAGCAAGTCGGCAAAATCGCATGGGCTGGGATGCTTAAGTTGTCAACAGGTTTCAAAATGAAATCTCTTAGCGAAGGACTCATCCCCAACGATGCACGCATCAAAGTACGTGTGGACAACGCCTACCAGACTTGGTATGACGACAACAACCCTGTCAATCCGGCAGACGGCAAGCCATGGCGCACAGGTCACCCGAAATACCTGTTCAAGATCCAAGACCGGGAGCCTTCAGCATTGTCTGCGGTGGCTATCGAGAATGCACTTGATTCCGTAAAAATGGTGCCCAACCCCTATTACGCATTCTCGGAATACGAGACTTCGCAGTTTACCAACACCGTGAAAATCACCAACGTGCCGGGCAAATGCAAGGTGACGATCTACTCGCTCGATGGCAAGTTCATCCGCCAGTACAACCTTGACGACGTTTACAAGCCTTATGATCAAATTGAACCTGAAATCATTTGGGATTTGAAAAACAGCAAGGGCATCCCTGTCGCAAGCGGCGTGTACTTGGTACACATCAGTGCACCTGGAATGGGAGAAAGGACCCTCAAGTGGTTTGGAGTAATGCGACAATATGACCCATCAGGGCTTTGATGCAACTGCTTAACTAGTTTATGAGGGTTTATAGAGGTTTATGAGGGTTGATGATTGGCCAAAATTTGGGTATCAATTATCAACCTTCATAAACCCTCATAAACCTTTATCAACCTTCTAACACACACACTCATTCATCTGTCATGAATAGAAAATATACACTAATGCTCGCTTTTTCTGCTTTTTTAGGCAGTGGTGTAGCCATAGCTGGCAACCCAGACCGCCAGGGCGAAGCAGGTGCCAACCAGCTTATTATTAACCCTTGGGCGCGTAGTGCAGGCCTCCATTCCATGAATACGTCTAACACGGTAGGGCCAGAGGCAATGTACCTTAATGTGGCTGGGCTTGCCCGTGTAAATGGGACGCAAATACAATTAGGCCATACTCGCTATATTGCCGATATCAACCTCAACGCACTCGGATTTGCCCAGCCCATTGGTAAAAGCGGAGGTGTTTTTGGCGTGAGCCTTGTGGCCATGGATCTTGGCGACTTTGAATACACCACTACCGAAAACCCGGAAGGCTCGGGCGCCACTTTCAGCCCTACCTACTTCAACATGGGGCTTTCTTACGCACACCTTTTCGAAAACAAGGTCTCCGTGGGGGTTACTGCCAAACTAGTCAACGAATCCATCAGCAACGTCGCGGCTCGTGCTTTTGCAATTGACGCAGGCGTTCAGTATGTAACAGGCGAGAACGACAACTTCAAATTTGGCATCGCACTCCGCAACGTGGGCTCCAAGATGCAGTTTGTAGGCGAGGGACTTTCCAAGCAATTGCCCAATCCGGGTCCAGTAAGTTACAGCAACACCTATTATGAGCGCGCTACGGCTTATGAACTGCCTTCGCAACTTAACATTGGAGTCTCTTACGATTGGCTCTTGGGCAAACAAAACCGTCTCACCTTGATGGGAAATTTCACTTCCAACGCATTCTCCCGCGACCAATTGGGCGGCGGTCTGGAACTCAGCGTCAGCAAAAACTTTGCCCTCCGGGTAGGCTATAAAGCTGAGCTCGACGAAATAAAAGAAGAAGCAACCATTGACAATGGCATCAGCGGCGGGATCAGTTTTTCCATCCCTGTCCGAAAAGGTTCTGATACCCGTATCGCATTGGATTATGGCTACCGCCAAACCAAGATTTTCAACGGGATTCACAATTTGGGCCTCCGCTTGGAATTCTAAAGTTAAGAAATATAAGCAGGGGGCTTTTTTCTTTCCCTAAACTGCTTATACCTTTGTGTCAAGTTTTATGCAGGAACGTTCTTGTCCACCCGACAAGGACGTTTCTGTTTTTTTCTGTTTACCCGCCGTAGCCTTGGCGTAGGCGGGTGTTATACTTCGCGCCAATAGATTTTGTGCATGTATATCTTATTCGGTCTTGAAAATTTGCACAAAACCTATTGGCGCAGAGTATATATTACCCACCATTGCCTTCCCGCCTGCCGGCCGAGGCATCGCAATGGGTGCGGGCGTGTACGAATCCCGCGTCGTGATGCCTGAGTGGGCCAACTTGGCGCGCGAGAAGTGGCCCAATACGGGGCTGAAGTTCTGGGCCTATGTGACAACTTTCCCGCTGACCTTGCTGACCATCGCAAGCCTTTGGTTTGCGTGGC
>JANMME010001054.1:0-2469 GCA_031373015.1 Saprospiraceae bacterium | reverse complement strand
AACATTAAAACAGGTGTTCAGTTTGCTCCGGAAAAGTGCGCGTTTTTGCCCCGATTTAAGTGTTCACTTTCACCGGATTTCAGTGTCCAGTTTGCTCCGGATTATGCATCGTTCAGGGCACGGTGCAAGGCTACCTCCTTTCCGTCATGTGAAATACGGAGCAGCATCCCGTTGGAGTACAGGCGCAAGGTTTGCCCTACGAGGTGGTAAGGCACAGAATAGTAGTTGTTCCGGAAAATGACGTGCCCGAAACGGGTCACTTTGCGCTCTTCGACATGATAAAACTCATACCGCAGGGCAGGCAGGGGCAACAGGGCATCCCGCTCGGTTTGTTGCCAAACCTCAAGGGGAATACGTTTGGTGGTGCCGTGAATGCGCCGGTTGGCGACTGTGTTCGCCCAAACACTCAGGTCGGCAGGCAGGCGGGCAAAATCTCGGTGGCCCAAGCCGCGCAAGAAGTTGTTTTTTACGTACTTCACCCCGCTCTCTACCTTGCCTTTGTGTTCCGGCGTCCGTACCCGACAAGGAACAAAGACACAAGCGCGGCGTTGGGTATGGAATTTTGGGGCATGCAAGCAGGAAGACCAAGCGAGGCATCAAATGACGAGGCGGAAACCAGGGGCTTTTGACCCGATCGTACTACGTGCAGCTGTTAAGCCCACCGCACGATTCGTTTTCTTGAGAAGTAAAATTATCGTGTATATTTGTTCGTCTCTTACAGAAATCTGTGTCACTACTTTTTAAACGCACATACAATGAAAAATACATTTGTCTTCCTGCTTTCCTTGTTATATATTGGATTTACCCAAATGCTTTCCGCCCAAGCGCCTGGAAATGGTGTTACAGACATCGATGGAAATTATTACCCCTCAGTCATTATCGGCACTCAGGAGTGGTTGGCAGAGAATCTGAAGGTATCTCACTATAATAATGGTGAATCCATTATACATAAAACCGACTCATTGAATTGGGACGATGGAACCGATGGCGCCTGGTGTTATTATAAAAATGACATTTTGAACAATGCCGAATATGGTAAGCTATATAATTGGTTCGCCGTTAATGATAGCCGCGGGCTTTGTCCCAGAGGCTGGAAAATTCCCTCTGATTCAGAATGGGATATACTCGTTAATTTTTTGGGGGGAGCCTGGGCAGCTGGAGGAAAGATCAAAGAAGCCGGAAGCAGCCACTGGGATGCACCAAACAATGGAGCTACTAATATTAGTGGATTAACAGCATTGCCCGGGGGTATGAGGGACTTTGATGGAACATTTGCTGATAATAACTCCTATGGTTACTTTTGGAGTACCTGGCAGAATCACCCAACAACGAGGCACCGATGGGAATTGCGATATTACCAAACTTTATTGGCGCCATTCAATGTTGCCATGGGTGATGGCTACAGTTGCCGTTGTATAAAATCACTGGCCACTGCTACTACTGATCATACGTCTCTGGACATGAAACTATATCCCAATCCGGTCCAGGATCAGCTTACCATTACATTGTTGCCTGATCAGGCAGGATTCTCCTTCAAACTAACAGACTTGTTGGGCCACGTGCTAATCACAGGAGACCTCAAGTATTTAGAAAACACTTTGAATCTGAGTGATCTTAACCCCGGCATTTATATCTTTATCTACGGAAGTGGTTCAAAGTTAATTATTAAACAGTAGGCCGGCTTCCCGCCTCGCGTACATCACCATCCACATCAAACGCGCCGTGCACGGTGTTTTCACTGTGCACCAATGGCGGAGTGGGCGGTCAAAATGTAGCAGGATTGCCTTATGTGGTGGGGCGAAAAACTGTTTATCCCACGTAGTTTGCGCCTTGGCCAAAAGACACAAGCGGGGCGCTGGGCATGGGATGTTGGGGTGAGCAAGTGGGAAGACCACGCGAGGCGGAAAAAAAGATTGCCATGTGGGTGGGCCATTTGGTCAAAAGAAACAAGTGCGTCGTTGGGCTTGGGATTTTGGGGTTGCAAGCGGGAAGACCTGGCTAGGCGGAAGGTCTATATCGACAAAAATCACACGGTCTTTGTAGATTTTGGTGAGTTCTGTTAGATTGACGGCTAAGCTTGGCAATCCAGAACCGCAAAACTTTCTTTTTAGGGAACTTTAAAAGAAATGGCGATATTAGACGTTTATTGAATTAAAGCGACTTCCATGGCAATAACATCCCCTAGAAGAAAAAAGCCAGGTGGCTCTGGAATGACACTTGTGAAAAGATTAACTTTCATAGCCTTAATTGCGGGCATCCTCGGTGGATTCGCCGAATTTTTCAATTTTATCGATTTGCGGCCCAATGCCTCTGAGGAGGCACTTCAATTAACGGTATATGTTCAAGGATCTGACGGAAAGCCGATAGACGAACTTCAGAATAAAGGGCAACTTATTGTTGATTTTGGAAATGACCGGCGAGCCCTGGTCATAGGACAACATGGGCGTACTAATTTTGGGGAAATCCCAA
>JANMME010001044.1:0-10909 GCA_031373015.1 Saprospiraceae bacterium | reverse complement strand
ATTGGCTACAAGGCGAAATAAAGGGCTATTTTGCGCTGGCCGACTTATCTACGACCATATCTAACATAGCAGATCAATACTTCGTGGTGGATCGAACGACTGCAATACCTCCGGTGAGCACGGATTCTTTGTCGGTGCAGATGCATTTACTGCGCACGGATGCGTTCACTACAGGTTTGGTACCCGGTCTAACCGAACTGAGCCCTGTGCACCTGGAAGGTTCGCTCGTGGGGATGCGCAACTATTTTAACCTGGCCATTCAGGCGCCGAACTTGGTGTACCGCGATTGGCACCTTGATTCGTTGAATGTTCGGGCCTATGCCGGGGATACAGCGGCCTTGTTTGTTATGAGATCCTCTGTCGTAAAACGTGGCGAGCAAGATTTTATCGAAAATGCCGCCTTAAACGGAAAATTTCTGGCCAATGTCGCCGATGTATCGTTCAAAGGATTCGGCAAGGATGGCCGTGAGCGCTTTCTGTTGACAGGGCAAGCATTGTTGAACAGTAAAACCAGGGAAACACTGGTCTCTCTGGCGCCGGGCCAGGTTCTTGACTACAAACCCTGGGCGGTAGACCCTGACAACGAGATCCGTATCACATCGGGTGGGGTAGCCATTAAAAAATTCAAAATGACGGGAGACGGCCAATCGATCCAAGTGGAAGGCGTGACGCGAAAGTTGGCGGCCAAAAAGACGGGATTGGATTTTGTCGTGGATATTGAGCGTTTGAATTATGACAACTTCGACCTTTTTGTGGCCACGGTGTTGCGGGATCTGGGCGGATGGGCCGAGGCGCATCTTACCATAAAGGGTACCAGCGAGGCACCCCAGTTGCTAGGGAAACTGCAATTGCACGAGACCTTTTTCACACCTGCACTCACCAATGTGCGTTACCAATTGAGCGACACCCCCCTTGAATTTACCGAATCGGGCATAAGCCTGGATGGCCTGACCTTGCGCGATCCGTACAATAAGACACTGGAGATCAAGGGGAAATTATCCACCACTGATTGGACAAACATACAGACCAATCTAAAACTCCACGCAGACCGTTTTCAGGTGCTGAACTCAACCCGGCAACAAAACCCTGTGTATTTCGGTGAATTGTACGTCTCGCTCGATGGCACGGTGCGAGGGCCCATGAGCCAACCCGATATCCAATTGGTGGTCAAAACAGCCAAAGAATCCAGTTTTACCTATATCTATGACGTAGCCACGCAATCCCTGCAACACGAGGGCATTGTGTATTTTTTACCCCCGCCGCGCCAGTATGTCCGGCCTCCTATCTACGATGCGCCCGTTAATATCCAAGCCTACACGCTCAGTGCCAGCATCGAGATTGATTCCAACCTGACCATTAGCAGTGTTATCAATCCCGTCACGGGCGACGATTTTCGGGGAAAAGCGACCGGAAGGCTTCAATTTGACTTGTTATCCAATGGCAGCATGACCTTGGCTGGACGGGTGGAATTGGTGCGCGGTGTGTACAATTACTCTTATCAATCGGTAGTAAAACGCAGCTTCGATGTGAGCAGCGGTAGCACCATTACCTGGACGGGTGATGCTCGCACGCCTGAAATGGACCTGAAGGCGCGATACAAATTCAAGGCTTCTCCTTATCCATTGGTTGTCAACCAGTTGTCGTCGGCTTCGGCGGATGAGGCGGCAGCCTATCGCAAACCCCAAACCTTCTTTTTGCAAACCTCTTTGAGGGGCACGGCGACGCAGCCAGACGTTGATTTTCAGTTCATCTACCCCTCTGCCGAAAAACAAGGAAGCCTCAGTGCCGGGTTTGGCAACCAGCAGGCGGGCTTGGTGGAAAACGCTCTGGGCAATGTGAATCAAGACAAAAATCTGCTGTCGCGTCAAGTGTTTGGCGTGCTGCTACTCCGCAATTTCATCGGTGAAACGGTCGGGGTCACCACTCCCCTCAGCGGAGGCAATCCCCTGCAATCGGGATTGACCAGTTTCCTGACTGGACAAATCAATGCATTGGCCGATCAGTATTTGACTTTTATTGACGTGGATTTTGCAACCACAGAAGGCTCGACCAATAAGGGCGCGAGCGAGGCAGAAGGCACGACTAACTACCAATTGCGTCTGCAAAAGTCGTTTTTTGAAGACCGCCTGACTTTCAAACTTTCGGGAGGGACTTCAGTAAGCAGTAATGGCGCCGACGCGACCAGTGCCCTGGAAAATGCCTCCGTAGAATACGCCCTCACGCCCAAGGGCGATTTGAAAGTCACGGTGTTTTCGGAGCGGGGCTTTGAACTGCTCAATGCCTCGTCCGCCAACTTGCGCAACTCGGGGGCGGGACTCATACTGACGAAGGAATTTGGAGGCAGAAAGAAATGAGTGGAGATTTTTGAGTTTTGCATTGGGTGATTTTGCGGTATTGGCTTATATCGGCTTCGCCGACTTTATATATAAATCCTGTCAAAAAAACCTCATGCGAAAAGTCGGCGAAGCCGACGCACAATATTACAATTATACGAATCGGCAGAGAAATAATCATTGACTCATGAAATCTCGTGTTTACTTTCTGGAGCTCATCGCGTTGCTGGCCTTCGTGCTCATACTGGCAATTGGCTGCACGGGCACCGGCCATCTCCAAAAGGGGGAACGACTTTACAATGGCGCCAATATCCATGTAAAAAAAGCGGAAGGGATTGGCTCCACCAAACTGCTCAAGGCTGACCTGAAAAAAGCCCTCATTCTGCCGCGACGCAATAAAAAGATACTCTGGATGCGCCCCCGGCTGGTCCTCTACAATATGTTCAAAAACAGCAGGGCGAAGAGTTTTGGCAGTTTTGTAGCCAACCGTTTTGGACAAGCCCCGATTTTGTACGAACCAAAGACCGCCAGTCGCCATCGCGAATTGCTTACAGAACGCGCCGCCAACGATGGTTTTTTCAAGGTAAAAGTCAGATCCACCGAAAGACCAAGCCAGCGCCAAATGAAGTTGCACTATGAGGTTCAGGTGCGAAGTCCACGCGATCAGGTGGACAAGGTGGTCTATCCGCTCGATTCCAGTACCCTGTCGCGGAGAATCAATGAAATGCGTCCCCAATCTCTGGTACAGCCCGCGCAGCCATATCATTTGGAAGACCTCATTGCCGAACGTCAACGCCTCTCAGATACCCTGCGCAACCACGGTTGGTACTATTTTTCACCCGACAACCTGTTGTTTGAAGCAGACACCTTGCACCCGCCCGGCGATATGAACCTGACACTCCGGGTAAAAAATGAAGTGGGCAAGCGCGAACAGCAACAATATCGTATCGCTACCGTCACCGTCTATCCCGATTACGACCTTGCAAAACAGACCGATTCAAGCCAACAGCAAGCCGACACCCTTCGCTTCGGCTGTGTGCAATACGTCTATCACTATTTGTCGGTCAAGCCAGAAGTATTGAACCGACAAATTTTCCTGCGTTGCGGCCAATATTTTTCCAATACCGATTATCAAACCACTATTTACCGGTTGTTGAACCTGAATCTCTACAAATTCATCAACATCCGTTTCGAGGTGTCGCCGCAATCTGATACGCTGTTGGATGCCCACATTTACCTCACGCCTTACCGCCCGGAGCGCGTAGAGGCCACACTTTCCGGGGTGTTTTCGCCTAGTTTCTACTATGGGCTGCGCCTCGGGGCGGCCTATCACCACCGCAATGCCTTTCGAGGCGCTGAGGCACTGCAAGTTGCCATAAATGGTGCTTACCTCCGCACCAATAAAAACAACTTTGACTTCGAAGATTTCCTGGTCAGCGACGCTTCCGCTGGCTTAGGCTTGCCTTATTTTTTGTTCATCCCAGAAAAGCGACGGCTCGCGTTTGGCACAACACAGTTTAGCCTTCGGCATGAAACCAACCGTTTTCTATACAAGCTGCCCGAATTGGGCCGGTTCGGATTGAGTTTTCAGCGCATTGGCCTGGAAGGCGGTTATTTGTGGAAAAAAAACCGACGGGGCTCGGTGGTACACGCCGCCAATCCGCTCAGCCTGGGCTTGCAATACTCGACCACCAGCGTACGGAGTATCCGCCAAAAACTGATTGGAGACATCCCCAACGACTCTACCGGCGCCTCTCGCTCCCTGCTCACCTTTTTGGAATACAAGCCCAACTACACCTTCACGCTTGATCAGCGGCTGGAGCCAGCCCGACGGCTCACGGTCTATTTCAGGCAGCGGTTTGCGGGCCAGGTCAGTGGTTATGTCGGCAATCGGTACCTGCCGAAGGACTATCTGCTGGAAAGCCCGCTCAACTTGTTTGTAGAGTCTGACTACCGCCAATACCAAAAGACGAACGCGCGTAACGTGCTCGCTTTCCGGATGGCCGTCGGTGCGGGCATACCACTTCGCCCCAATGGCAATATTGCTTTGCTCGACCGCTTTGTTATTGGCGGGGCATCCAGTGTAAGGGCCTTTGCGCCGCGCACAGTGGGGCCAGGTGGGCAAGCACGGGAAACGAGCTCCAGCGGTCTGAAAGTGGGTAGCTACACGGGCAATCTGCTGATCGAGAGCAGTTTGGAATATCGGATGTCACTCGGGCGCTATCCTGAATTGGCGGTCTTTTTGGATGCGGGCAACGTATGGCTAACTTCCGGCCCAGAGGCTACCGAGGCATCGAAGTTCCGGGTGAATCGTTTTTACAAGGAATTGGCAGTTGGTACAGGTGTGGGCCTTCGGGTCAATCTGGGCTTTTTTGTGCTGCGGCTCGATGTGGCTTTCCCTTTGTCTAAGCCCTACTTGCCCGAGGGACAACGCTGGGTGGCCACTGATTTGCATTTAGGGAATCGTGACTGGCGACAGAAGAATTTGAATTGGAATTTCTCTTTTGGGTATCCGTTTTAAGGGCCAATTTTTTGGGATGGCTTTTACATAGGCCAGATACACTGCAAATCTGGCATTTATTTGCGCCTTTTTTGATTTAACGCATCAAAAAAGGCGTTTTTTATGGGGTCAATGCGCGCGCTCTTCACTTCTTAACCAAAGTCAATGAACGGGGAATTTGCTGCCCAGACCTTTGCCCCAGAATTTAACGAACAACAAGTAAAATTGACTTTCACCATGACAGCAGCAGTCTATGCAAATTACGGAGCGCCAGAGGTGCTCCAGATCAAAGAAGTAGCAACACCTACCCCCAAATCCAATGAAGTCCTGATCAAAATTCATGCGACCGGCGTGTCCTCCGGCGACGCTCGCCTGCGCCGGGCAGATCCTTTTGCTGTGCGCTTCTTTTTTGGGTTGTTCAAGCCCAGTAAGGGGGTTTTGGGATTCGTGCTGGCAGGAGAAGTGGTGGCGGCAGGTGAAGCAGTAGAGAAATTTAAAGTCGGCGACGAAGTGTTTGGAACCACGGGCATGAGTTTTGGCGCTTATGCCGAGTACAAAGCTTTGCCTGAAACAGCCGTACTGGCGCTAAAACCGAAACATGCAAGCTATGAGGAAGCCGCAGCCATTCCTTTTGGCGGCAATACGGCCTTGCATTTTATTAAAAAAGCCAATATTCTACCTGGGCAAAAAGTGCTCATTTATGGCGCTTCTGGCGCTGTAGGCACGGCTGCGGTACAACTGGCCAAGCATTTTGGGGCGGAAGTGACGGGCGTATGCAGTACTTCCAATGTGGAACTCGTGAAGTCCATCGGGGCCGACAAAGTCATTGACTATACCCAGTCAGATTTTGCCCAAAGCGGCGAGACGTATGACGTCGTGTTTGATACAGTAGGCAAAGCGCCAATGTCAAGCCTCCTCCGGGTTCTGGATGAAAACGGCACTTTGCTGCAAGGCGCTGCCAGTCCTGCACAGACCTTGCAAGGCGTATGGACGGCCATGCGTAGCAACAGGAAAGTACACTCGGGCATGATTGCCGAAACGGCGGAAAACATGACTTTTCTGGCCCAATTGATGGAAGATGGAAGACTAAAAGCGGTGATTGACAGGACTTATCCGTTGGCGCAGATTGCCGAAGCGCATAGATATGTGGATGGTGGGCACAAGAAAGGGAATGTGGTCATAACGTTATAATCATACCTGCCCAACTGCTAAAATCCCCGTTTTGCAGCAAAAATAATGGGATTGATCTGGAATGTACTCCGCTTGTCCCGGCGTGAGTAATTTGCGGATGCGTTCTGTTTCGGCGGCTGATAGCTGGAGCACTTCAAGCGCCGGTAAATAATCCTCCGTTAAAACGCAATCAACATAAGTTTTGGCATGTTGAGGCAATGGCCAGGCATAGGAAACCGTGTGTGCGGTTACCTGAACGGATTTCAGGCCGGCCTGCCTCAGCCATCCAGCCATATATTCAATGTCTGTGTTCAAAATTGAACTTTTCGGGGGTCTTAAAAGGACATCAGAAACCTTGATTAGATCAAATTCTAGGTGACGGTGCCCCGCTGACAGCAAGGTTCTTTGCCAGCCATTGCAGAAAAGGGCCACTTTGCCACCCAAGCGGGTGATCCGGGCAAATTCCGCAATGACAGCCTCTGGCTTTTCAAACGAGGAGGGCCATAAAACATCTGCACACCAAACCCAGTCAAAGGAATCTGATTCAAAATCCAGCGGGGACGACAAATCAATCGAGTTCATAATCACTTCAATGGGTTGTAATGTCAACGCGCGTTCTGCGGCTTCTTTTAAATGAGCCGTGCTTAAGTCTATGCAAGTGACGTGTCCGGAAGCGCCCACCATTTCAGAAAATGGGTCGAACAAATTTCCAGGGCCACAACCCGCATCAAGCCCTTTTGACCCTGGTTGTGGAGAAAAAGCAGCCAGCGCTGACATCAGCGCTGGCTGCATAAAATTATTATAGGCCGTGATGTAATCTGCATATTGTGGCTCTAAAGGCATTTCCATAAGTTCATTTTAATCGTTCCAGATGATCACTTTAAATTTTTCAGGGGCAATCCCGTAAAAGTTGCACTTCCAATCGCTTTGTTCAAAAAAGGGCAAGGAAGCCCATTCGGACCTTCGTTTGATCAATTGGCGGGCGGCGTCATCCCAATCTGTACGGAGTGCAAACTGTTCGATATTTTCCTTCATTTCCAGTACTTTTTCAAAATCAAAATCATCCCATTCATAGTGGAATACTTCAAAGGCATCGCCATCCTTGTCCACATAGTCAATAGCCAGATCTATGCCCCATTTGGAGCGTATCTTAATGAGTTTATTGACCAGCGGCAGTTGATTGCTCCAATTCTTTAATTGCATTAAGGCATCACCGCTATACGATTTTCTCTCAAACAGGAGCGCATGATTAATGTGGGCGCCTTCTATGCTAACTTCAGACTTAAACCAGTCATACTTCAAAGCCTTTTTATATCGGTGAGCCGAAACAGGCGTGTTCACCTCGGCATAATCCTGCTCCAGTTCGGTGAGGTCATAGCCATTGGTATCAAAAAGGTCTACACAAGTATAGGAAGGGATTTCGTGTTTTTTAATAGGCTTTTCCCAGGAGTATCTTGGGTCGAATGAATGGTTCGTTTTCTCTAAATGCATTTTAAAGTAATAAAGGTTAAAGGTTTACTTCCTTGAATTCTTTGATTTATTGCCGGCCAAAAAGCCCCAGCCGCTAGAACCAAGCAAAAAGCCGAAGTCGTACCAGCCGCCAGAGTTGTTGACGGCGTAAATGGCCACATTGTCGCGGAAAAGGCTTGCGATGAAACTAATGGGTGTGATGAACCCGTGCAAAAGGCCGTAAAAGAAGCCGTATTGTTGCCCAGTCAGACACGCTTGGACGGGTTCGACGGAGGCGCAGGAGGCGAAGAAGAAACAGGCGAGTGCGAGGGTTAGGAGGAGGAGAGGTTTTTGAAAATTTTGCATGGGATGGGTTTTGAAAAAAGGTGAAGAGGTGGATTTTTTGATACGCTGGCTCGACGCTACAGCGTCGTGTCTACTATTTGCGCCGGCTGTGCCGGCAATCGGCAGTCCTTGGTTTCTTGTTGGAGTATTTCATCGCTTGAGCTATTGATCTGGGTGTGTCGGCAGAGCCGACTAGAATGGGTGAGGAAATCCCAATACTCAATTGAAAAATCAGTCGGCCAAACCAATTCGTTGGCGCAAATCCTTGACAGTTTCCGTCAAAAGCGGCTCATATTCAAAGTCGTGGTAAAGGTTGGTCTTGCTTTCCCAGCCCCTTTTGAAGGCCCGCCAAACCGCCTTTGGCCACAAAAACAAACCCACAAAAACGGCGCCTCCATTCAGAAACCAGGCCACCAAGGAAGTCCGGCAACCCGTGGCCAATTCCCAAGCGCCGATTTCCGCTTCTCCTTTCCAATTGGCGGGATACCCCGTCAGCACATGATGGATATCATGGAACCGGGCGACCTTCACCCGGCTCGGAATATTCGGCACATAAATCGGGAACTTCCCGATGTAGATGGCAAACCACTTTGCGGTATAGGCGTCGTCTTTGAAGCCAAAGCGCTCGAACAGTTGGGCAAGGGCGGCTTTGGTTGTCAGGTTGTTATCGTATGTTTCCATAAGCATAGATTTTATGCAAAGGAAAACACGGGAATAGAAGCCTTGATTATCTTGAGTATGACTTTATTGGCATCGCCGTTAGAATATACTTATTCTTCACAAGGCGGTCGGATCTGCCTCTACAAAGGCTTTAAAGTTGTCAATGATGTCCGCCTGTTCTTCTGCCCTCCACTGAAGTCTGTAAACCATGGGAACGTCCTCTTTTACGTAATAATGCTCGATGTATGCGCCGTATTTGCCAGCCAAGTTTTCTCGCATGGCTTGGTTGATCGGGCGTTCATTAAGGCGAAACAAATCAGGGCCAACCAACAGGACGCAGGTCTTCCGTTCAATTTCATCGGCGACAAGGATAGGGTCAAATTCGAGCATGGTGGCGGGAATCAAGTTTTGGCTTTCAGGCAAAAGTAGCAATATATCTATGCCTAAAATAAATTTGACCCTAAAACACCGTGGTCGAAGGCCAATTCGGATTCCCAACCTCATCTTCGCCCGGATGGGTAGATAACAGCTTTGGTTTCAATGATCGGGGTGTGTCGGTTTCCGGCACACGGATAGCCACTACGAAATTGGCGTTGGGGTTTGCATCAATCTCGGCCAATACGGCTTTTAATGCATCTACCGTGTTTACGGTTCTGCCTTCACCGCCCATGGAAGCGGTGATTTTATCGTAATTCCAGTCGTGCAACTTGTTGTAGCTGAACACATCGTTGAATATGGCTTCCTTATAATCAATCTTTTGGTCGCCAGTCCTAAAGGGATTGGGATTCACAAGGTCTTGCTCGATGCCGTATATACCGTTCTGGATGATAAATACCACGGTATTGTGACCCAAAGCATGCTGAGCCGAAATGGACTGGCAGGTCTGCTGAAAAGCGCCGTCGCCGACGATAACCAAGGCCCGTTTTGAAGGACGCGCACATTTTGCGCCCACGCCTGCGCCCACCGAATAGCCGATGGAAAGCCAGGAGGCCTGGCAAATAAAGTCCCCGTCCTGATGGGCGGGTAAGGCCGTAGCACCCAACAGGGGGAATCCGGCATCCACTATCAGGCAATGATCCTGTCTTATCCAGGTCTGTAATGTATCAAAGAAAAGGTCGTAGGTCATGCTTGTCACCGGGGCTTTTGCAAGCCTTAGGGCTGGCGACAAATGGCTCATAATCTGAATTTTGGGCGTCACAGGCGCTAAAATATCTTTAAGCCCTTTGATATAATCCCCTAATTGCACCATCGGGAAAAAGTAAGATCCTACCCGAACACCGGTATGAGCTGCCAACACAACACGGTCGCTGGTAATGTTGTGGAAAGCCACGTCCTTACTGGTCATCCATGCGCCTAGGCCGATCATGCAATTTCCAAGGAGTTGCCCTTTGGTATTGTAAAAATCAGAAGAGCTGTCCGAGGCTGGTGGGGTAAATACGCCTCTGAATAAAAGACTGTCCTCTCCAATCACCCCTTTGCCCATGACCGAAGTGGTATAGGTGATTTTTTTGGTTGCGGCCAGTAGCGCTTTCACTTGCGGCTCGAGTTTTTGCCGCTGTACCTCGGATCCTACCCAAAAGAAGGGGTCTTGATATTTCAGGATCAAATCTTTAGTGGCCTCCAAGGCCTGGGCAAGGGTGGATTCGTTGCTTGTATTGGTCACATAGCTTTGGCCGATGGGCAGTGGCGCAGCCGGCGGCTGGCAAGTAGCACGCCAAACATCCTCCAAGACTTCCAGATAAACCGGACCGCTGCGCGAAACACAGGCTGAAAGCGCGGCATCAATCTGGAACGGGGCTTCAACGCCATTGGAAATGCGTTCGGCAGCGATGGTCACCTGCCTGAAAACATTGAGGTTGCTCATCGGGTCACTCAGGCTGTGTGAATAAATCAGGCCAATTTGCCCCGCGTTTATCCACTCTTTGTTGGTGAGCGAACCATTGATCACCACGATGGGAATCTGTTCAACAAAAGCCCCGGCGATTGGATTTAAGAGGTGAAAAGAACCCACGCTGTAAGTGACGGCCACCGCGCTGATGCCCTTCAAGCGAGCGTAAGCATCGGCGGCGTATCCGGCGCAGAGCTCGTTGGGCATATTCACGAGAGCGACTTTCGAGTCGGGGTCGGCGAGGATTGTATCGAGCAGAGGAGCGGTATAGTTGCCGGCCACGCCGAACAGGTGTGTAAGGCCGAGCTCAGCAAGGCGGTGGTGCAGATAATCTGCGACGGTATATTTTTTCATAATAGGGAAATAGGTGGTGAATCGTTTGGTTACTAAGCGTAAATTTTTTATAACAGGGGTCATCCCGAATTTTGAGACTAGTCCGTCCCAGCGGGACGTTATCTTTGTAGAAATGTTGTTTTCGACGAAAAGGCGTGGCGTAGGTGCGCTATCTAAAAAAACGCCGATAGCGTAACAACGGCACGCCCAACGTATTTGCATCTGTTTTGT
>JANMME010001041.1:0-1642 GCA_031373015.1 Saprospiraceae bacterium | reverse complement strand
CTTTTGTTCCTTCAAGTGGGAAGCAAATTTTGAATTCCGACATCAGGGCTAGCAGTTCGTCGTGCAATTCATCGTAGCGTTCCCCTTTCCAAAGCGCAGCGGCATCGGTTTTGCTGAAAAAGCCATTTTGCTCCTGTATTTCACGACAATCCACCACCCGATAAACGGCAGCAGTTGCCCAAGGAGGCGAAAGAAACATGAAACGGCGGAGCAATGCATTGTCCTGAAAATGTAGCAAAACACCGAGGTCGTGCAGCAGTGTGGCCCAGGTACGCGCCTCCATGCGGTCAGTGATTTGGTGCTGGCGGCAGAGTTCGTAGTAGTCTCGTTCTTCAATAAACGGCGAACCATTGGCAGCCAATTGTTCCAATTCATTGCGCACATCCAACCATTCTTTGCGGAGTGTCATGCCAACGAATGGCAGCCCTTCCAATTGATATTCAATGGCTTGTGCTACTTTTGATAGCCCACGATTGTCTAGGAGGTTACAAGGCAGCACTTCTTGGATGTTTCCAAAGCGACCTTTCATGCCAAGTTCGTCCAAGTCCTTTTTGCGATTGTCGCGCTCGTTCTGTACGATTAACAGAGGGCTTTTTTCCGATAGGATTTCAACGATGTTGAGCCAGTAGTTGAAGTTCTCCGACTCACGGCGATTGTCCGTGAGCAGTGCATATACCGAGCGCTTGGTCAGGAAAAAGCGATGCGTAGCACTATAAATCTCTTGCCCGGCAAAGTCCCAGATATTGATTTTGAAAGTGTTGCCGTCTTTGGTTTTGAAAGTATGGTGCTCTACGGCAATACCCCGTGTTGTCGCTTCGGGTTTGGGCATTTCGGCTTTGGGGTCCTGTATTTTTTTTGCTAGTGTGGTCTTGCCAGAACCTGGCTCACCGATGATAAGAAGTTTGGCTTCGTAGAGGCGGAGGGTCTCTTTTATTTGTGAAGCAAAGTAGGCTCGGACTGCAGCCATACCTTGTTTCATTACTTCTGGAGGAACATCTGAGATAGGATTGTCAGTAAGTTTAACAGTTTTTTCAGAAGTATTGCCTAATTTTTCAAATTCAATATGCTGTAAAATTGGGCTTTTCAATAAGGATTGGGGGAAAAAACGAAATTGATTATCATAGGCTAGTATATACACTAGTTTTGGCAATCCTAAAAAAATATCAGGAAGAGTATCGAGTTGGTTGTTATCAACATCTAATATTCTGAGGTTCTTTAACTCACCAATATTTCTTGGCAATATTCGAAGCTGGTTTTTGGAAACAAGTAATTCGGTCAGGTTTTTCAATCCACCAATACTCTCTGGTAATATCTGGAGTTGATTTTTGGAAACGTCTACCCTAGTTAGACTTTTCAATTCACCTATACTCTCTGGCAAAGCAGTAAGTTGGTTTTTGGAAATAAACAACGCCTTCAGGTTCTTCAATTTGCCAAAATTTTCTGGCAACAATTGAAGCTGATTATCGGAAACAATCAAAACTTCCAAATTTCTTAATTCCCATATGCTTTTTGGCAGAGCGCTTATCTGATTACCAGATATGTATAATTGAGTCAAGTTTTTCAATTCACTGATGAATTCAGGCAACTCGATCGCCCTAGCCTTGGCACCGATTGTCGGTACGGGTAAAGGATCGGGGATCGC
>JANMME010000462.1:0-4390 GCA_031373015.1 Saprospiraceae bacterium | reverse complement strand
CGCGTCATCTGTGTTCCATCCTATCATAAAAATCCAATAGTGAAAAAGAACAAAACGCAGGATTCCCTGCTCTGGAAAATTGAACCCAAGGGCGGTGGCCAAGCCTCTTATTTATTTGGCACCATGCACGTTCGCGACCTGCGGGCCTTTGGTTGGCTAGACCTGGCCATGCATTATGTGGCAGAATGTGAGGTGTTTGCCACAGAATTTGACTTTTCTGAAACCGATTCTGAAGCGCTCTCTGTCGCACTTGAATTGCCCGAAGGGAAAGACCTCGAACAATGGCTCAGCCCACAAGCCTGGAAAAACCTCGACCGCTACGCCCGTAAGAAATTTGGCTCTGACGCTGAAGCATTTCGCCATCAGCACCCAATGACCGTCAGCACGGCGCTCAGTATGGCCTTCCTTTTGGAGGAATCTGCCCATTCACTGGATGAAACGCTTTGGCAACATGCCCGTTCCCTTGGCAAGGCAACCACGGGCGTGGAGACTTTTGCCGATCAACTCGAAACCTTGCGCCAGATCCCGTTTGAAACGCACTTGAAAGGCTTGACCTGGCTCCTCAAAAACTATAGCCGACATAAAACACGTCTGCACAAGATGATGCAGCGGTACGCTGACGGCGAAATCCAATCGCTTTATCAAAGCGCCAAAAAAGACGCCAAAGGAATGCGGAAAATCTTGCTTTATCGCCGCAATGCATTGATGGCCAAGCGTTTTGCAGAAATCGCCGTTGGGCAATCACTGTTTTGCGCGGTAGGGGCGGGACATTTGGCTGGTGGGAAAGGGATGCTTCGGTCGCTGAAAAAAGCGGGGTTTACGGTAAAACCAGTGTTAAGTGTTAAGTGATGAGTGTTTAGTGTTTTCCCGAAGCGCACCACTTAACACTCACCACTTAACACTCAGAAATGTTGCTTCTCGAAACGCAATACCTCCCTTCAATAGCTTGGTGTTCAGCCATTTGGCGTGAAAAAACAGTCGCGCTCGACGCTGCCGAGCATTACCAAAAAGGTTCGCTGCGCAACCGATGCCACATTGCCGGGCCGAATGGCCCACAGCGTTTGAGTATCCCGCTGATAAAGGGCAAACATCAGCAAACGCCTATTCGTGAAGTGCGCATTTCCTATGAGGAGCCCTGGCAAAGGCAGCATTGGCGTACGATTCAGGCCGCCTATGGCAACGCTCCGTTCTACGAACATTATGCCGACGAGATCCGCCCCTTTTACGAACGTCGCTGGACGTTTTTATTCGATTACAATATTGATTTTCAAGTGCTTATCCTACAAAAGAAACTGGGCTGGACGGGCGAGTTTGTATTTACGTCTGAATATTTTCCTGCCGGAACATGGTCGCAGGGGGCAGATTTGCGGGACGATATTGGTGGCGGATTGAATGAATTCCCCACATGGTTCTCTCCAGTGCGCTACCCACAGGTCTTTGAAGAGCGTACCGGCTTTTTGCCAAACTTGTCCGTATTGGATTTGCTCTTATGCTGCGGAAAAACCGGAGGCGAAGTTTTGGCGCAGCCTTTATTTTTGCCAAATTAAACATACTTTTGCGCCCGAAAAATAAGGGGTTTACAGAATCATGTTTTGAGCACCTTGTTTTCGAGTTAAGCACTTCACTTTTTTATTAAGGCGAAATGAATTTCGCCCTACCGTTTTCCCATGGCACTTCAATGCGGCATCGTCGGCCTACCAAACGTCGGCAAATCTACCCTGTTCAACGCGCTTACCAATGGCAAAGCCTTGGCAGCCAACTATCCTTTCGCCACCAAAGACCCCAATGTGGGCATGATCACCGTGCCCGATGAACGGCTAGACAAACTGACCGAAATCGTTGAGCCTCAAAAGACTCAGCCGACTACGGTGGAGATCGTAGACATTGCCGGCTTGATCAAGGGCGCAAGCAAAGGGGAAGGCTTGGGCAATCAATTCCTGGCTAATATACGGGAGGTGGATGCCATCATTCATGTGGTCCGTTGTTTTGACGACGACAATGTGGTCCATGTGGACGGTTCGATAAACCCCGTGCGCGACAAGGAAATCATTGATCTCGAACTCAGTTTCAAAGACCTTGAAACCGTAGAAAAACGCCTCGACAAGAGCGCCCGTGCTGCGCGTGCTGGCAATAAAGAGGAAGGGAAAGCCCAGGAAATACTTACAGCCGTGAAGGCTCATTTAGAAACGGGTCGCGTGGTTCGCGAGATGCTGCCCAGCCTTGATGAAGACGCCAAATATCTGATTACCAAGGAATTGACCTTATTGACGGCTAAGCCAGTCCTATACGTTTGCAATGTGGATGAAGCAGCCATTCAATCTGGCAACGCCCATACGGAAGCCTTCAAAAAATCGGTGGCTGTCGAGAATGCCGAAGTGCTTATCATCTGTGCGGGCATTGAGGCACAAATAGCCGAGTTGGATACCAAAGAAGAACGCCAAGAGTTTTTAGAAATGATGGGGCTGGAAGAGCCCGGGGTAAACCGCCTCATCCATTCAGCGTACAAGTTGTTGAATCTCATCACCTATTTCACAGCAGGCGTAAAGGAGGTACGGGCTTGGACCGTTCGCCGTGGCGCCAAGGCGCCAGAAGCAGCAGGCGTGATCCACTCCGATTTTGAAAAGGGCTTTATTCGCGCCGAGGTGATCAAGTAAAACGACTTCGTTAGGGTGGGTTCCGAAGCCAAATTAAAAGAGGCCGGGAAAATGGCCGTTGAAGGAAAAGAATATGTGGTGACCGATGGGGATTTGATGCACTTTAGATTTAATGTTTAAAAAATGACCATAATATTCGATCTCGGTGGAGTCTTAATTGACTGGAATCCCGAATACGTTTTCCGCGAGTTGATCCCCGACGCGGAACGCCGGCAGTATTTTTTTGAGAACATCTGTACCCATGAATGGAATGTGGAGCAAGATGCTGGCCGCAGGATTTCGGTAGCAACTGAATTGCTGCTGGACCAATACCCAGAATGGGAATCCGAGATTCGCGCCTACTACGATCGCTGGGAGGACATGCTCGGCGGCCCTATCCCCGATACAGTGGAATTGCTGCGCGAACTGCGCGAGCGGGGCGAACACCGTTTGCTGGCCCTGACCAATTGGAGCAACGAAACCTTCCCCGTGGCGCTGGATCGCTACGATTTTTTGCACTGGTTTGAGGGCATCGTAGTTTCGGGTGACGAGAAAACGCGCAAACCATTCCCGGATATTTATCAAACGCTCCTAAGTCGCTACGAAGTAGATCCTGCGCAGGCCGTGTTCATTGACGACGGCATCAAGAATGTACAGGGAGCAGAAAATGTTGGAATCCGGGGCATTCACTTCCAAAACGCTGCAGGACTGCGCCAAATCTTTCAGGAGTGGAACGTCCACCCTTGACACTAGTGTCGCTCGATGAACGGAAAATATGGCCGTCAATTCGCTGGCTATTCGGCGGATGCGGCACCAACGCGATTCCCTTCGCTCGATTATTTGCGTGGCCTCATGGCCTTGGCCGTACTCGTATTTCATTATGACAAATGGTTTATGGGCGTTTGGGACGCCTCCACACTCCAAGGTAAGCTCGGGGTTTATGCCGTCAGCGTTTTCTTCGTTCTCAGTGGGCTCACCTTGACCTTGGTCTATGAGTCAAGACTTGACTTTTCGCTTCGGTCCTGGGTGCAGTTTTTCCGAAAAAGGATTTTTCGAATATTTCCCTTGCTTTGGCTGGCTACGACAGCAACACTGTTATTGGAGGAGGCTTCTCGGCCCGGCAGTGTTATCTTCTTGAATTTCAGCGGTTTGTTTGGGTTTGTGGACCCTGCAAAAGACATAGCCACGGGGGCCTGGTCTATTGGCTGCGAATTGTTTTTTTATGCCGCCTTCCCTACCCTATTGCTTTTGGCTCGAAGAAGCCGATCTGTCTTTTTAGGGATTTTTGGATTGCTTTTTATGCTGGGTGTTTGGACTGCTTTCCATTGGTTTTCGTCCGATACCAGCAAGCAGGTCCAATGGTGGGAAGCCTATGTGCAGGCGGCCAACCATGCGTTTTTCTTTGCGGGAGGCATGATGATTGCGGTCTTTAGGAACGAGTTAGAGAAGATCCCGCGGCTATATTGGTTAGTTGTATTGGCGATGGCCACCCTCTTTTTTGCATGCTGGCCAATCCCGAGTGACCCCTACTATCTCGTGAGCGGCTGGAACAGGGTTGTTTTTTCAACCTTGACTTTGGTTGCCGTGGTCGCATATTTTAACAACAAAATTGTATTGGAAGGGGTTTTGCATCAGGCATTGGCCTGGCTGGGCGCCGTGTCGTACTCGCTCTATTTGTGGCACCCCTTGGTTTTTAGAGCGGTACGATCGGTCTTTGACAAACTCGGATTTGCTGATGGATATTGGCAACTCTTCAT
>JANMME010001030.1:0-2230 GCA_031373015.1 Saprospiraceae bacterium | reverse complement strand
CCATTGGCGAAACCAAGTCCGACGGGCAGATCATGGTAGACATCATGAACCGCATGGGCTATAAACAAGCACCTTACACGGCAAAAGGGATGTTGGAAGAGATCTCTCAGATCGTTCCTTTCTTCGCCGGGGTGAAGTGGGATGAATTGGGCGAGCAAGGCAAACAATGGCCCGTTGAGCCTGATGGCACCGATACAAAAATCCTGCACACCGATACTTTCAAACGTGGCAAAGGCCATTTTCAATTCCGCGAATACGTTGAAAGCCCGGAAATTCTGGCCTTTGGCAAGGATTACCCTTATATTTTGACCACCAACCGAGTGCTCGAACATTACAACGCGGGCACCATGACCCGCCGCACACCGAACGTAGATATTGTGACCGAAGACGTAGTCATCATCCACCCGGACGATGCCGCTCAGCACAATATCGGCGAAGGCGATTGGGTCTGCATCGAATCAGACCGCGGCAAGGTGGATATCAAGGCGCGTATTTCTGACGAGGTAAAGCCGGGGGTCATCAGTACCACTTTCCACTTCCCGGAATTGCTGGTGAATATGGTGACCTCTAATGTAAGTGACAGTGAAGCGAAGTGTCCGGAGTTTAAGGTGGTGGCGGTTAGGATCAGGAAGGCAAGGAGGGTGGGGGAGCGGCATGCGAAGATGGAGGCCTGAGCATAAAATATTCAATCAAATGACAAAGGCACAAAGTGTAAATGAGGGGGCTTTTCAAAATCTGAAGGCTATCTTTATCACAAAAATTTATTTTTAAAGCACACAAACATGAAAACCAACATAACACTTTGCTTCCTGCTGCTATGTCTGTTGAGCCAACATCGTTCCAATGCGCAAGGAAATTTTCCGTTCCCAAGCACTTATGCAGAATGGAGTTTCTACAGCGTTTCACCCGTGATTGGGCCTGGCGACGATTTTTTCTTCATAAAAAATTTCCTTTCCGGTGATTCACTTTTTAATGGAAAGCATTACAGCAAGCTATACGAGGTTGTGCCTTGCTCCTGTCATGCCTGCTCTGTAAATGGCCCCTACATGGAACACTGGTATCCGTGGACTTACCTGGTCGGAGGGCTAAGAGAAGAAGCGGGTAAAGTGTATTATACGGGGTTTGGCACGCCGCCATTTGATTATTTTTACCGGCCAGTAACGGATACCTTGCTGTTCGATTTTACCCTTAACCAAGGCGATACACTTCTATACGGCGGCTATATTTTAAGGGTAACAAAAATTGACCATAATGTGGAAGGTAGACGTATGGTCCGAATTAATGTAGACGGCGCCGGGAAATCTTTTGATTGGGCAGAGGGGATAGGCGGCCCATTTGGGCCTTTGGAAACCCTCCGTTGGATATCAAATAATTATTATTACGATGGATCTTCCTGCTTTGCGGAAAACCAACCAGGGTTTTGCACCGCTCCATGTGCTGCCGCTTCGGGAGTTGATTCGCCCGTCCAATCGGAATCAGTTAGCATTTTTCCTTCCTTTGCCCAGGATTTTGTAACGGTAACCACCTCAGAAACTTTTGGGCCTTACCGCCTGCTTATATACAGTAGTGACGCCAGGCTGTTGAAAACCGTCGAACTAGCCGAAAACACAAACATGATACCTATGGGAGACCTCCCCTCCGGCATTTTGCATTTTCTATTTGAAAACGCCTCAGGACAAAAGATCAGTAAAACCTATGTGCATTAAGGGCTGCCCCCTGTCAAGAAGCCGATCTCTTGCGGTGCTTCACTCCACAAACACTTCATCCACAAACACCCAGCCTCGTTCCCCTTTGCCCGGATGCCAGGCCGGTAGTTTGGTCACAGGCTTAGCTACGATCTTCAAAACACCAATTTTTCGCGCTTTAAAACTGCAGTTAAACCCGATTCGATACCCCGGGGCGCCCACTTTCTCTGGCTGTTTAGGATTTAGTTTTTTCAAAAGCACCAGATTCTTCTGGCTACTCCCGCCCCATACCTGAATTTCCGCCGCTGGCATGATGTAACTGCCAATATCCACCAAGGTGCTGAACGAAACCGAAGAGAGCATGACGGGCTTTCTAAAAAGGAAAAAAGCCTCCAAATTGGTCTCCTTGTACCCAAGCCATTTGTTGCTCCTAAAATCCGTATCGCCAATTTTTTTGTTGGCCAGGGTCTTGGCCCCCTCGCCTTTGTATTGAGGGTTCGGTGGGTAGCGGAGCACGATGGAGTCGGGGAGAATCCCTGTTTTGT
>JANMME010000460.1:0-2763 GCA_031373015.1 Saprospiraceae bacterium | reverse complement strand
CCAAAGCCGCTCATCCCCGTGGCGGGCAAACCCATCATCCAACGGTTGGTGGAGGATTTGGCGGACGCTTACAATGGGCCGATTGAAGAGATCGCATACATCGTGGGCGATTTTGGCTCGGAGGTGGAGCGCGAGTTGGTCAGCATCGCTGAAAAACTCGGTGCCCGCGCCCGGCTTTATCCACAAGACAAGGCGCTCGGCGTAGGCCATGCCATTGCCTGTGCCTCCGACAGCCTCGAAGGAAAGTGCATCGTTGCCTTTGCCGACACGCTATTCAAAGCCGATTTCCATTTTGACGACCAGGAGGACGGTGTTATTTGGACGCAAAAAGTGGCCGACCCTTCGTCCTTTGGCGTGGTCAAACTCGATCCAGAAGGTTACATCAGCGAGATGGTGGAAAAACCGACCGAGTTTGTCTCCGACCTTGCCATCGTGGGCATTTATTATTTTAAAGAGGGAGAAAAACTACGCGACGCGCTCCGTTACATCATCTCGAACGACATTCGGGAAAAGAACGAGTACCAACTCACCACGGCACTCGAACGCCTTAAAAATCAAGGTACTAAGTTCCGCACCGCAGAAATCGAGGAGTGGCTGGATTGTGGCAACAAGGAGAACATCCTGCATTCCAACGCCCGGATGCTGGAGTTTAACCGGGCCGAGCACCTGCTTTCCAAAACAGCAGTGATTGAGAACAGCGTCATCGTTCCCCCCTGTTTTATAGGCGAAAACGCGGTGATCCGTCACAGCGTGGTGGGGCCGCATGTCAGTGTGGGCCATCATTCCACGGTAGAAGGCACGGTCATCAGCAACAGCATTGTGCAGAACCATGCGCACATCAAAAACGCGGTGCTCGACAGTTCGATGGTGGGCAATTCCAGCCGCTACGAAGGCTCGAAGTATGCATTGGACTTGGGGGATTTTTCGAATTTTTCGAAGCGTTAATGTACCGGCGGCTTTAGCCGCAGGATGCCGCGCTCGGCTGTACCGGCGGCTTTAGCCGCAGGATTCTTCGCAAAGGACGATGGGAGAGGTTCCGAAATCCTGAATGCCGAGCGTTACATCCTGCGGCTAAAGCCGCCGGTACAGCTACTGCCCTTTTTTCAATTGCTCCACAATCTCCTTGTACCCCTGCTCGCCTCGTATGCTTTCGAGGCTGTCGTCTGTTTCGATCCATTTGAGGTCTTTGTATCTTAGAGTCCCGATTTTGGGGAAGTTCTTCGATGTGGCGACACTGATTACAATCTTACTGATAAATGGCGTTATCATAAATTACCTTATCAGGAAAGTTTTTGATTTACAAGTCTCTATAAAAATTTGACCGGTGGCATATATTTTTCCGCTCATTCCACTATGGTAGCTTCCTAAACCATAGTCTTTATCGCTTAAAAAATAATATTTGTATTTGTTCGCTGGTAAGTTATTAAAACATTTGGTTTGTCCTGGATCTATGGTTGCATTATATTCGAGTTGATCAATTTCCAGTACAACATAAAAGGTCAATTTAGTAGAATTAGAAAAACAATATTCGCCCTCATTTTTTTCCTTACAATCTTTTTTGACCGTTTCAGGATTACTGTATATTTCGTTGGCGTTTAATGGCCTATTTGCGCCGCGATCGTTATTTGATGGGGAGATATTTATGCCAAGCAAAGCACCTGCATAATTATCAAGAGGCAAATCTGTCATAGAAGCCGAAATGACAAAGCCAGTTTTTGCATCCAAAGCTTTAGCGCTGAGTTTGATTGTGTTGCTCAATACGGTATAATTTCCAACTATAATCGCCTCAACAGACAAAAGTCTTCCCAATTCCTTTGCCTTGTCAACATCAATATAGCCTTCTGCAATCAGCCTCTTTGCTTCGGCAATGCCACTTAGGCTTTCTCTGTCAAAGACCTGAAAATCATCAGAGTTGTTGACAATGGTGATTGAGATGACATCGGCAATGTATTTGCCTGCAACGGTAGTTGCTTTATTAATGTCGGCGATATACAGCACTACCACTTTCTTTTTGCCTTTTTGGCTCAACTTATCTGCCAAGTCTGTACTGAATTCAGTAATGGATTTATTAAAACTGACTTGCGAAAAGGCCTTGTCAAGTTGCATTAATGTGTCTATTTGTGAATTTAGGTGTGGAGTAGTTAAAGGTATGGCTTTCCATTTTTGAATATCACGCTCATCCAAAGTAGTCCAATCAAAACATTGATTGCCCCTTTCAATATCATAATTCTGCTCCTGATAAATTCTCTCAAGTTCCCTACAGCAAACATTAATCTCCGCATTTTGAAAATTAATCCCTAAAAGCTTGATTTTCAATTTAAATCCTTCAATGACTTCATCAACTCTGGCCTTCCCTTTCTGAATTATCCCTTTTGCTTCATCATAGGTTTTCAATAGTATTTCATTATCCAGCACAGCAATCGCTCCGGCAATATCCTGCAAACTATCCACCTTCAACACAGCTTCCTTAACCAACTGGCTTGCCTTATCCAAGTTGATACTGGCAATATACAACGCCTGCTCCTCCGCTTTAGCCAACGCAGAATCTCGCTCTGCCGCCAGTTTCTCCTTTTCATTTTGCAAGGCCACAATCGTCTCCGCATCAATCTTGGCAGCTCCTAGTTTTTCGTCAATCTCCTTTAACCGTCTCTCCATGGCCTCGTTTATGGTCTTGACGATCAGGCCATTGTAGCGCAGGGCAGCCTCGTTGCGCTGCCCAACCTTGCAGACGATGATCTCCACGATGTCATCATCTGGGTTGGA
>JANMME010000993.1:0-5955 GCA_031373015.1 Saprospiraceae bacterium | reverse complement strand
GCACTTCTCCGCATCTCCAACCCGAAAAAGAATACATTTTCTACGTCTTGCTCAATGAGATGTTGGGTGTGGATTATTGTGTGGAATACCAAGCGGGCGCCAAGCATACACTTCGGCTTCCGAATAACAATAAACTGACATTTGAGGATGGATTTCTCGAACTTCCCGAAAGTTTTAAACTTTCGGGAAGTTTTCAGCGACAACCATTCAATAAAACGGGCACATATCTATTCCCCGACCTTTTTGCCGCCTCTTTTTTCATACTCACCCGCTGGGAAGAAACGGTTTCGCGTATACGCGACGTACATGGCCGGTTTCCTGCTGAACAATCACTGGCATGGCAACAGGGCTTCCTCCATCGCCCTGTCGTGAACGAATGGGCGGATTGGCTCTGGGAGGCGCTCGTCCGGCTTGGCTGGCGCGGAGAACGAAAGCAACGAAAGTTTCAAATCTCTCTGAGTTGCGACGTGGATCATCCCCGGCTCTGGTGGTCAAACACCGACAAGGCCAAGACCTTGGCTGGGGCTATTTTCAAACGGGGCGATCTGAAAGAAGCAAGTTATTGGCTCAAAAATCATATTTTCACGAAAAATGACCCTTATGATGTGTTTGACGAATGGCTTGACCTTTTTGAAAAAAAGGACCTCAAGGCGCAATTCAATTTCATGGGGGAAAGGCCGCGTTCAAGCGATTGCTGGTATCCGCTTGGGCATCCGATCGTGAAAAACTTGATGGGGAAAATTGCCGACAGGGGGCACCAAGTCGGCTTCCACCCAAGTTACGAAGCCTTTGACAATCAAGATGTTTTCAATCGGGAACTGGCTTCGCTACGCGTATCCTCCCCTGTTGAAATCATTGCAGGCCGTCAGCACTACCTTCGTTTTTCATCACCGAAAACTTGGCAAATGTGGGAGGCCGCAGGCTTGCAGCAAGACAGTACCTTGGGATACCCCGAGGCCGAAGGCTTCCGTTGCGGCATCTGCCACGATTTTCCGGTGTTCGACGCCGAGCAACGAAAAATGCTCAACTTGCGTGAAAAACCGCTGATAGCAATGGATGTAACACTCGCTCAATACCGCCGCTATACACCGGAACAGGGCTCTGAACACCTTGCACACCTTCGCAGTGTAGTGGAAAAACACGGGGGGGATTTCACACTTCTCTGGCACAATTCCTCTTGGAATACCCCTTTTTGGGAAAGATGGAAAACCGTTTTTCTTGATTTTTTGGCCTGATAATTTTTTTGTTTTCAATATGTTTCAATGTTTTCGTGGGCTGTTGTTACTGTCTCTGCCACTTCCCCTGCTTTCCCAAACGTCCGGCATTCCGTTGCTATCCCCGTCCTATCCAATGCTCGACCGATTGGAAATACTTAGCGGTGTGGAGAGCCCTATCCATCCGGAAATAAAATGGTATAACCGACGTGACGCCGCCCTTTATGCGCTGAAACTGGACTCCTTGAGGCCCACCGGACTTTCTTATCTAGACCATATTGATATTCAATATCTTTTGGATGACAACAATGAATGGTTGGCTGATACAAGCCATTTGTTGCGCCATACGCACAGGCGAGGGTTGCTGAAATATTTTTACCAAACGCCCGCCAACTTTTTTGAGGTGAACACCCGATATTTTAAATTGCGGGCCAACCCAATGCTCAATTTTTATCTGGGCCGCGAACGAGGAGACGACGAGACAATTTTCCAAAACCAGCGCGGATTCGAAGTGCGCGGGGAAGTAGACCGGAAGTTGTTTTTTTATACTAACCTGGTGGAAACGCAGGCGCGTTTTCCGCGCTATGTCTCCCAGCGCGTGGGCGAGTTTTTAGCAGTGCCAGGAGCGGGTTTTTTCAAGGGATACAACAGCCATCTTTTTGACATTCAAAATGGATACGATTATAATGTGGCCACGGCTTACCTCGGTTTTCAAGCCACGCGACATTTTGGTGTCCAAATTGGGCACGGCAAGCATTTTATTGGAAATGGATACCGCTCTATGTTCTTGTCAGATTTTGGCGCGCCCACCTTTTTCCTGAAATTGGACACGAGGGTGTGGAAATTCCATTATCAAAACCTGTTCCTCGAGCTTAGTCCCGTATCTCAAATAAATATCCCCGACGGTATAATCTTGCCCAAGAAGTATGCCGCCATCCACTATTTGAACTTCAAGGTCACACCTCGGCTTTCCTTTGGCTTTTTTGAGGCCACGGTGTTCAACCGCAGCCGCCAATTCGAGTTTCAATACCTCAACCCTGTCATTTTTTACCGCACGGTAGAAGGTATGATCGGTAGTCCTGACAATGTGCTGCTGGGTATTGATGGGCGTTGGAACGCGTTGAAGCAAGTTCAGCTTTACGGCCAGCTGATGCTCGATGAATTGGTGTCTTCCGAAGTTTTTAGTGGAAGCGGCTGGTGGGCCAACAAATGGGGAATCCAGGCCGGGGTTAAATATGTAAACGCTTTTGGCCTTGACCATCTGGATTTGCATTTAGAACATAACAGGGCGCGTCCCTTCACCTATTCGCATTACGATCCAGCCAATAGTTATACCCATTACAACCAAGCTTTGGCTCATCCACTGGGGGCAAATTTTTCCGAAACGCTATTTTTACTCAGTTGGCAGCCTCTTGCCCGGCTTTCGTTGCAAGCCCGCCTGATTCATGCCCGGATTGGTGACAATACGCCCGCCGAGAATTGGGGCAGCAATCCACTGCTCGGTTATGATACCCGGGTGAAGGATTACGGCAATGAGATCGGCCAAGGTATAGCAGCAACCATTGACCTGTTTGGACTTGATGCTTCTTGGGCCTTGTGGCACAATGTATGGGTAGATTTCAAGTTTCTCTATCGAAAAAAAGACAGCACCGACGATGCGCGAGACCTCTCCACACAAGTTTTCGGCTTCGGTTTTCGCATGAATATATGGAATCCCAATCTGGATTTTTGAATTCGGAATACCGCTAGAAGCCCTTGTTTTTCAATTCATTAGGGAACTTCAAAAAGGATTTGCTTTATTTTGGCTATCGTTAACAGCGGAGGTATTCTTTAGGCGGTGCCCCCCCCCATACTTTTGTGCCATCATTCTGAGAACAACAATTAGCACACCTACACATTCATCTCATTTTAAAACGGTTTCCATTCTAATGAAACAAGCATTTTCCCTCCTCGCTTTCTTTCTCCTCGGCTCTTTCGCAATCAATGCACAAAATGCAACCGGCCCAGTGATGACCTTCCCTACGACTACCATTGACTACGGTAAGATCGAAAAAGGAAGCGACAAAGTCCGCAAGTTTTCGTTCACCAATACCGGCAACGAGCCGCTCGTCATCAAATCTGCCAAAGGTTCTTGCGGTTGCACCGTGCCAACCTACCCACAGGAGCCCATCATGCCTGGCGAAACCAAAACGATTGATGTTAGCTACGACACCAACCGCCCAGGTGCATTCACGAAAACCGTGACGCTTACCACCAACGAAACACCAGACACACACACCCTTACCATTAAAGGAGAGGTGTTGGTGCCACCAACACAAGAAGCAGTGCCTGCCAGCAACGGCGGCATCAAGCAATAAAAACTGATTGATTTTTGGTTTGACGATACGACCCTGTTGGTGCAATACCAGCAGGGTTTTTTTATTTTAATAATTTTGCAACCAACCAGCAACCTTTTTCCCGTATCGTTTGTCTATGAATGCGAAAAAAAACGGGTTTCAAATGCTTTTAAAATCAAAAAATCCGTTACTTTCGTCCCGTCTTTTAAAATTGACAAGGCTATGAAACAATCAATTACTTTCAAATCACTTCTAATCACTGCATCATTTTTAAGCCTTTTTGCTTTTGCTTATGTAAACCTTCGCCCTCATTCTAATTTGGCACAGCCATTTTCAAAAATGGCAATGGCTCAAAATCAAGTAGAAGGTGAAGATAGGGGCGAAACGCGCGAAATACCCGTTCCCGATGTCTCTGTTTTGGGTAGGGTTTGGGAAATCGCACAGCGGTTTTTGGATAAGGCAAACTGATTTTTACACCTTTATTATAGGCAAGAAACCCGGCTCAGACATTCTGTGCCGGGTTTCTTGCTTTTATCTTGGCAAAATGGACGTTTTAGCATGGATTGCTGTGCTACCTTTGCTAAAAGTCTCATTTATGTGTGAGCAAACGCTATCGAAGCTTCCTGTGCCACGATTTTTAAATATATTTCGACATTGCAGCCATGCTTATTGGGTTGCACTTATGCTGTTGCTCTTTGCCTGTAACGGACGCCATACCATACAACCAGAGCCTTTAGATGCAGATCAGTTTGCCTACTTTCCGTTGGAAATCGGTAAATATGTAGCGTATCAGGTAGACAGCGTTGTGTACGACTTTGCTGCAGGAGGTGGTACCGTCCAAGATTCATCCCGAACCTTCGCAAAGGAAATTGTTTCTGACACGCTGCGAGGCAATTTGGGCGAATTACAATATGTCATCGAACGTTACGAGCGTGCAGATGCGAGCTCCACTTGGGTATTCAAAACTGCCAGTATTGCCAGCAGGTCGGTTACGGAAGCCATTCGCACCGAAGACAATTGGAGGTTTTTGAAGTTAGTGTTTCCGCTGGATCGCCGCAGCGCATGGGATGGAAACCTCTGGATTGACGAAAGCCGTGAAATAGAAATTGCAGGGGAGCGCATGCGCCCTTTTACCAATTGGGCTTACGAAGTGGATTCTGTTGACGTTCAGGCATTGGTGGGCCAGTTTTCATTTGATTCAACACTGTTGGTCACAGAGGCTGACGATTCAAACGTTATAGAGCGGCGGCTTTCTAGGGTCCGTTATGCTAAACATATTGGCATGGTGTGGCGCGAACAATGGATTCTTGATTCTCAGTATTGTAACCAGACACCCCCGCCTGCCGACTGTGAAACCCGCCCTTGGGAGCAAAAAGCCGAAAAGGGCTTTATTTTACGGCAAACTGTAATATCCTTTAATTGACATCATGGCAGAAACGCAATACGTTACCATTGGCAGAACCCGGAAAGCGCATAGCCTTACAGGTGAACTAAAAGTGTTCATTGAAGATCGCTATTTGGAAGATTTTATGAAAAACGAACGGATTTTCTTGGAGATCAAGGGGGTTAAAATTCCATATTTCATAGCCAACGTCCGCGGAGGCGGGGAAATGATCCTAAAACTTGAGGAGGTGGATAATCGTGATACTGCTATGCTGCTCCAATCCAGGGATGTCTTATTGCGCCAGCAAGACATCCTGCCCGACCATGCCCGCGAATATGATGTGGAAGAAGATGATGCCCTTGAGTACGATCATCTGACGGGGTTCATGTTGGTGGACGAAACACTGGGCGAAATTGGCCAAATTGACGAAGTGCTCGAAATGCCTCAACAGGAAATGGCTTTCCTAAAATACAAGGGCCGGGAGGTATTAATTCCTCTAAATGAACAATTTATACGTTCAGTTGACGATGGAAACCGCCGTGTTTTAGTGGATTTGCCGGATGGACTTTTAGACTAATAAAAAAATTAACACATAAAAATTTATTTATAAGAAACTTTTTTTTGTGGTTTTCGCGTTCACGTTTGGTAACTTGAAAAGATTAACCAATAAATACCCTCCTTATGTACCACATTACCGAACGAAATGAGCGCCAGAGTAAAAGGCATGCTATGGTGCTCGCAATCTCCCTCCACCTTGCTTTGGTGGCCATGCTTTACTTCAAAATGACGAGCGAATCTGGTGTCAGCCAAGACAATCGCCCAACAAAAGTGAATGTTGCAAAAGAGCATCCCACGGCAAGAGCCAAGACGGTCCAGCTGCCCTAAATCCTGTGTAACGCCCATTGAAGTGCAACCATGAAACAAGTGCCGCTCCCGTATGAGGGGGCGGCACTTTTTGTACCGGCGGCGTTTTCCGCAGGACGCGCAGTTGCAGCGGCTAAAGCCGCCGGTACAACAAAAA
>JANMME010000940.1:0-4810 GCA_031373015.1 Saprospiraceae bacterium | reverse complement strand
TCCGTCATGTACGGAGTGTCCGGTCCGCTCACCTGAACATCCAGTGTAGAGGAACAACCATTTTGCCCGTTGATGACCAGGAGGGTGTAGGTGCCTGTTTGGTCCACTTTGGGGCGGAGGGAAGTCTGCCCTGAAATAATGTTCCCGCTGCTGTCGGTCGTCCAGGCAAAACTAAACCCTACGGAAGCCGACACTTGCGCTACCAACTCGGCGGGCAAGCCCGAACACGTTAGGTGTTGCAAAGTGTCAGCCTCAATCGTCGGTCGGTAGGAAGTGTCTAAAATTTCCACGGTGAGCGATGCGCTGCACGGGGGTGTTTGGTTGCAGGAGTTGGCGGCTCGCACACAAATCTGCCCGCCCACGTTGCCAAGGGTTATGTTCACTTGGTTGCCGCCCGTGCCAAGCACGGTGACAGGTAGTGGCATCGTGTCAATCATTGCTCCCGGAGGGCCCGACCAGATGTAGGCCCCGGCCCCAAAAACAGGGGGCAGGGAAAAAGGCATGGTGGCGCCGGGACACATTTTTACAGGCCCGGTCAGCTGGCCGACCTGGCCAATCGGCGGTTCGTAAACGGCATCATTTGGAGAAACGCTCACCGAAAAATCGCACTGATCGCCTGCGAAACCGTCAATCATCAGGAAGTAATTGTGGCCGGGCGCCAGCGGTGTGGTTATACTTACGGGCAAATTGCCACCATTTAACTCGCCTTTCTCACAGGCAAGCGGATCGCCCATACAATCTTCGTACAAGGCAATTTGTAGCCCGTCCCCATTGGTGCAATCGGAGGGAAAAACAGTAAAAGTGGCACTGCCAGCACCAGCTATGAATCCCATCCACTGTGCATTCTCCACCGTGCCGCAGAAGTTCGGCACAATGCCCGATGGATACCCGGCCGTAGAGCCAAAATAACCGTTAAAGTTACAGTTGATACAAGCCGTAGCGCAGGTGGTGGCAGGGCTTCCACCCGCACAAGCAGGGGTCAATTGGGCTGACAATGAAATGGTTGTGAGGGAAAACCAAAGGAGGAGGAATCTTGATTTCATGTAAATCGGATGTGTAAACCGGATTGGAATTCCGGAAGATTATGGGAATTGTTTTTCATTGGCAAATCAGGCGGAAAATGGCACATGGATTCCCTAGGCGAGATTATGGAACACCGATTTAACCGACACCGCCGATACCACCGATTTATTTGATACCGTAAGCCATTCGGTGGTATCGACGGTGTCAGTAAAATCGGTGTTCAATCACCTAGCGAGTTACCAGCAACTTCACCACTTCCGCCTTACCCGTAGATTTGTTTTCCACCCGGATAAAATAGTTGCCAGGTGGTAATTGTCGGACGTCCAGATAAGCCCTGCTCACACCGGGCTGCACCCGCATCGTTTGGGCAGAAACCAAGGTGCCGCCAAGGCTGTGCAGACTGAGTTGCGCCTCAAAAGCGGTTTCACTGCGCAGGGCTACCTCCACCCGCACGGTGGCTGGGTTGGGCGATACAGTAAGCGATTGTTTTTCAAGGAGCTTGTCCCAAACGCCTACCGTTGTGCCGATATAACAATCCGGGCTCACCACGAAACTTGAATCAACTAACGGCATTTTTGCATAGCCTTCAAACATGGTAGCAGTCAACACTTCATTGCTGGCGCCGAGCCAGTCTTGCAGTAATGTGGTGAACACTTGCCGGTAGTCAAACTGAATGCCTTGCAACTGATTGTCGCCACTCAGGTTGGAAAGGTCCACATTGGTGCCGTTCACGCCTGCTTTGATCGTTTTTCCAAAAATCATCATGGGTGCGAGGGTGCCGTGGTCCGTGCCTGCTGCGCCGTTTTCTCTGGCACAACGGCCAAATTCGGAGAACGTACAGGCGGCCACTTGTTCCCCTAATCCCATGGCTTCCAAGTCGTTGAAGAAAAATTTCACCGCATCAGAGAGGTTGTGGAGCAGATCTGCGTGACCGCCCAGTGTCACGATCCCTTCGGGGGCGAGTTGGTCGCCATGTGTGTCAAAACCGCCCATGTTGCAGAGATAAATCTTTGTTTTGCAACCGCCTTTGATAAGCCGCGCAATGGTTTTCAACTGATAGGCCAGCGTCGTTTGAGGATAGTTGGAAATGGCATTGCTGCCCGCATTGAAGGCTTGGGTGATGTACACGGAGTACTCGTCCACTGCTTTTTCAACCCCCATGATGTAGGCGAGTTCGTCGCCGTATTCGGAGTTTGGCACATTGGGCAAGGGCGCACCTCCAATGGTTTGCACCAGGGAATAAAACCCTGCCGGGTCTTGTCCGTAAAGATTGATAACGTTCTGGTGTTCTGTTTCTGAATGAAAACCAAGCGAAGGGCTTGGGTCGCCGACCTGAATGCCCAGCGGATATACCTTGTCGGGCGGAATGGGCGCGCCCTTTACATCGGGGTACATGGCTTGCAAGGCCCGCGCCATCCAGCCTGATCGGATGTTAAATTTGTCCGGGGTACCGTCGCCACCGCTCATCCAGAGATCGGTACCTTTGAAATGTGAGCCGTTAAGTCCTTCGTAACCAACGCCTTGTACCACGCTCATCCAGCCCTTGTCGTACATTTCTTTCATGCCGGTCATGACGGGGTGCAAGCCCACCTGATCTGCTGAAGGTAAGGTGTTATCAAGTTTGATGAACTTTTCTGGCCCCGTTTCTGGCACTTTTATAACCGGGCGCAATGCGGCGTAGGTGTCGTATTGGGCAATGGGAATAATCGTATTTATCCCGTCGTTGCCGCCCTTGAGTTGAATCAAAATCAGTATCCGGTCTTCTACTCCATCGCAGGAATTTAGAATTTGGGAGATTTTTGAATTGGAAAATGGCCGCATCGGAAAGCCGTTCACGAGGAAAGGCGACACTCCGGCGGCGGGGAATATTTTGAGAAAATTGCGACGTTTCATGTGTTGTGGATTTGTTTATGTGTGGATTTGGAGGAGAGGGGATGGGCCACGGATGACACGGATGAGACACGGATTTTACAGATTTTCTTTTCTACTTTTAACGAACCATGAGACGCTCGATCAAAGAAAATCCGTGTCTCATCCGTGTCATCCGTGGCCCATCCCCTCTTCTCAAAAAACCTGATATTCCGGTGCGTACATTATAGCATTCACCAATCGTTCCAACGGAATCTTCACCTCCGAGTCATCACCCGTAGCTAGGAATTTATCCCATTCGTACACCCAATCCTGGGGCGGGAGTTGGTTGAGAAAAACGGTGTCTAAAAAATAGGTAAAACGCGCTGCATCAGGGGGTTCCGGAAAAAGGTAATCGAGCAGTTCCTGTACGAGAATGTTAGAACCCGAAGGGTCGGACACCACCCCGCTGTCACGAATCCAAGTTGCGATATCGAGTTTGGTGCCGATGGGGTCGTTTGAGCCGCTGCCCCACGCGTTGGTGCCGGTGAGGAGAATTTGGGGGAGTTTGTACCGCTGCACGATCGTGGCCGAGTTGAAAAACTGGCGGTTGAGCACGGGGTCTTGGTAGTAGCCGGAGTAACCCGCCACATCCTGCGGGTAAAACAAATCCATGCCTGCCCGGGCGAGCATGCGTTCCAACACTGCCGCTCCGTAGAAATCAGCATAGTGCTTTTTGTTTTCTGCGACCGGGTCGGGTATGGGCAATTGGAAAAAAGTGAGGGCTTGCAGGGTGAGATCAAGCGGACTTTTGATGAGTGCACCTACGATCTCATCAGCGTTGTTCGAGTCGTCCACATCAAAAAAATGCTCGCTTTGGAGCAGTTTTTCGAGCACGGGTTTTATCTCAAAGTTGCTGTCCACGAGCAATTGCGCCAAAGGCGCAATGATTTCATCCTCAACATCTTGTGGGATATTTCGTGTCACAAAAAAGTGGTACAACCTGCGGCAAAAATTCTTGCTGCCTTCGGGCTGCGCAAACACCAAATCTATGAACGAATTGAGTTCTGCTATCATGCCGGCAGCATCTTGCGCGGGCGCTGTAATGGTCGCCCCGCCCAATCGTGGGCTAAAGGTTTTGGGCGCGAAATCGTGGCTTTGGGGGTAAGCCTTCCCAGCGGGGATGTTGGTGTCTGGGTCAGCGTATTGTTGCCGTTGTGCATGGTTGTATCCTGTAAAGACCCGCGCTGCTTGCACCACGTCGTCTTCTGTGAACGTGGTGTAATCCCCCGGCCCGGCTGGCTGGCCGCGGCCAACGGTGAAGAGCTCAAAAAACTCGCGGGCGAAGTTCTCGTTGGGGTTTTGGGCAAAGTTTTGGTCATTGTCAACGTAGCGGAGCATACAGTTGTCGGTGACCATTTTGGTGACCAATTTTTTCAAGTTGCCCAGGCTGCCCCAGCGCAGCAAGGACAAGTAATCAAAGAATTCCATGCTACTGCCACTGGCGGCATCAACGGCAAGGAATTGATGAAAAAACAGGGCCATTCGGTGTGTGCTGCCGGGATCGTGAAGGGCTTCATTGACCCACCAACCCATCACGAAGCGGGTCAGATCCATATCGTCGCCGGGCAGCGGGGCACTGGGGGGCTGGGGTGGGTTCACCCAACTTGAAGGAGTCCCGCCATTGGCGGGGTCGGAATAGAGGGGTTGATCGAGTTGGAGCGGGTAGGTAGTTAATAAGAAGGCGAGTGCTTCTGCGGCCGTTTGGCCAGCCATCTCGTCCACCTTAGCGCGTGATTGTCGGAACGACGCACGGCGCAGCAAATGTGCCGCCTTGCGCCGCCCTAAAACCCCCGCGAGAGGATTTAAAGAAGCCATTGTAAATCGGTTTAAGATTGAACAGATTAATTACGGGCAAATGGTTTAGCCACTAATTGCA
>JANMME010000881.1:0-2361 GCA_031373015.1 Saprospiraceae bacterium | reverse complement strand
GCAAAACCGCAAAACAGGAGAACCGCAAAATTTAAAACTAGAAAGCACTTGATCTCGAAAAAAGCAAAATTTGGGCCATCTTCGGATCATGGTGTTTGGTTTTAAATTTTCCTGTTTTGCGGTTTTCCTGTTTTGCGGTTTTTTTTGAAGACTCAATTCACCACCACCTGCTCCGTAAACACCTTGTCTCCCTGCTGCACGTGCACAATAATTGTGCCTTTTGCATAGTCCGAAAGATCGAACTGCTGGCTGTACCGGCCATTGAAGGCATTGAGTTCCTCTCTGAAAAGTTGGCGGCCCGAAAGGTCGAAAAACGACACCGTGGTCGCTACCGGCTCACTCCTGAATTCCACCGTGATCTGCCCCTGCGTAGGGTTGGGGAAAGCTCGGAAATCGGTAAGTTGAAGGCTGCGATCTTGGGCTGTCGCACCATTGGGGGAGGCGTTCACTTTCGGCGCGTCGCCTTCGCCACGGCGGATGGTAATGATGCTGCGTTCGCGAAGGCGGCGTTGGTCGTCGTCGTTCCAGTTCCAGGAAGTGAAATCGCGAACCTGTTCGCCGTCGTTGTCCAGGATTTGCACCCGACTGCTGTTGTCGCGACAAGCTTTGAGCGTGGCATCTACGGTTGAAGATTTGCCTCCGCGCAGATAATCCACCTTGACCTTGTCGCCTACTTTGAATTTTGCGATTTCGTTCCAGAGGTCTTCATGGCTTTTCACGCGCTGGCCATTAATGGCGGTGATGACGTCCCCTTTTTCCATATTCACTTCGCGGGCGGCGGATTCGTCCGTAAAATCATTGATTCGTGAACCTTCAGCATTGCCCTCGGCAAATGCGTCTGAGAATACGCCCAGACAAGCATCTTTTTGGCGCACATTCACAGTGCCGCTTCCATTGCTCCAATTGCCGCCTTGATTCGAATTGCCTTCGTCCCAATTTCCCATGTCCCAATCCCCGCTGTTCACACTCCAAGTATTTTTTTGCTCGGTAAGGGTGGCCTCCACAGTATTGCGTTTGCCGTTGCGCTCATAAGTCACGCGCACTTTTTCACCTGGCTTGGTGTAGGCCATGTAGTCGCTGACGTCTTCAAAATCAGAGATCTGTGCGTCGCCTAATTGGAAAATCACGTCGCCATCTTTTAGTCCGGCTTTTGCTGCGGCAGCGCCCTCAGTAATGCTAACGGCCACGCCAGGTTCGTCTTTTTCGTCCTGTTCCTCGTCGTCCGATACGCCGAGGAAACCCTTAGGTTCGCATTTTACATTGCAGGTTACATCGCTTGGCTTGGTAAGCGTGGCTTCTGTACTGGCGGCTTTCCCATAGCGCTCGTAAGCGATACGCACTTTGTCGCCGACTTTGGCGGTTTTCATGAACTTGGTAAGATCGCTCCATTTGTTCGTGGGCGTATCGTTGAGTTTCATGATTTTGTCGTTGTCGCGAAGGCCCGCACGGTCGGCAGCGGAACCGCGTATGACGTTTATTACAAGGCCTGGCTCGTCCGCCTTTTCATCGGAATCTTCGTCCACGCCGAGGAATGGGCCTTTGTCGGATAGCGCGAACATGCCGTTGTAGAATTTCGTGCCGCTGTTCGCGTCATTTTTACCCGCCGTAGCCTTTTCACCCGCCGCAGTTTGAACGGAGGAGGGGGCGGAGGAGGAGTCATTGGGGTCATTATCGCCATTGCTGGCGCGTGTGGTTTTTGAGCCTTTAACAACGATGGTGCGCTCGTCATCGCCACCTGTGACTTTCACTTCCAATCTGGTGTTATCATCGCGGTTTTCGTTGATATATTTTTCAACGTCGAAGTTTTCGGCGGCGCTGCCTTTTTTCACGATGGTTTCGGAGCTTTCATTGCCATCCGCATCAACGCTGCGTTTGGTAATGACGATTTTTTTTGCCCCTTCTTGCTGGGAAAAAAGCTGGGAGGCACACCACGGAAAGAGCAAGAAAGTGGTGACGAGCAGGAGGATACGGGTTGTTTTCATAGACAAAAAGCAAAAAAATAGATAGTGAATGAATAGATACCGAAGGATTTGGGTATTGGGGGGATAGGGCAAGCCAAAAACGATGGACAATTTTGGATTGTCGAAGTTGCATGGCTTCGCTTTTTTAAAGAATAAAGTTTCGACGGAAGTCAAAAGGTTGGGGCTGTAGGGCGAATATCGGCAGAGCCATAACCTCAGATTGGTGTCGTTGCTCGAAATAGGGGTTGCACAAATTTTAACATTTTTTCCGAACCAGCCCCCTTCCACATACTTCATTCCCAAAGGCAAACGTTAAAGCCATGCTCACCGAGCAAAACCAGGCTTGACAAAACAATTATTTAATCACACGAACATTCTCAGACCGACTTATGGCAAGTGC
>JANMME010000847.1:0-3556 GCA_031373015.1 Saprospiraceae bacterium | reverse complement strand
CTTCGCTACACCAACCGCGAAGACCCCTTCAAGTACGAATGGAACAAAGGTGTCGTTGAAAAAAAACCAAGAACTATGAACAGAAACCAATTCGAAATCCTTCAAAAACTGATGCGCTTCTTTGCCAAAACAGCAGCTTATGCAGCAATGGGAGAGATGATTTGCGAGGTAGACATGTACCTCCCTAAAGCCGAGCGTACGCGCCGCGCGGATATTGCTTACCTCTCTGGAGAACAGATGAAAGCCTCTCGCGATGGCAACCCAAGTGTGTGCGCTTTTGTGGCGGAGGTGATTTCCAAAAATGATCAGATTAATGAAGTGGCGCAAAAATTGAAGGAATATTTTGCAGATGGCGTGCAGGTGGTGTGGGTAATTTTCCCACAACTTCAAAAAGTAGAAGTGTGGCGTTCGGTGCGCGACGTTACCATCTGTTTTGAGGACGACCTGTGCTCCGCCTCCCCCGTTTTGGATGACCTTCAAATAACCGTGAACGAACTTTTTGCGTAGCAAGGGGATTTAGTCACGAACATTCTATCCGCTTTCCTGTTTGAATTTGTAATTTTGCCACTCAAACAAACAGCACTTTTTTTTCATGGAAACGATGCTAGAAAATACAGCCACGATGGCCCCCGTCAGCCTCACCGAAGGCGCTGTGGAACAACTCAATCTCATTCGCAACCAGGAGAACATCCCTGCCGACTACTGCCTTCGCTTGGGCGTAAAAGGTGGTGGCTGCTCAGGCTTCTCTTATGTGCTGGGGTTTGACAAGGAAAATGAGGCCGATGATACTTTTGAAATTGGCGGTATTCGCGTGGTAATGAATAAGGCCCACGCGATTTATCTGCTCGGCATGGAGGTGGATTTCCACAATGGCCTCGACAATCGCGGGTTCACGTTCGACAACCCGAACGCGAAAAGCACTTGTGGCTGTGGAACGTCATTCTCAGCGTAACAAACCTCGTAGGTTTTTAAAAACCTACGAGGTTTAGATATTCAATCGGCCAAGCGGGATACTCCTCGCTTGGCCGATTCTATATTATTGGTTTTCAAGGTTTTATCTTCGATTAATTTTGCGGTTTTTAATTTTAAATTTTACATTTTGCGGTTTAAAATCCAAAAAAAACCTAATTCACCACTGTCACGGTTCCCTCGTACCGCAATTGCTTCCCATTCCAAAACTCCACCACTGCCAAATACGGATAGACGCCTGATTGGGCCACTTTGCCATTCCAGCGCCCTCCCCAGCCTTGGAGTGGTGCGTTTGGCTGAAAATCAAGCCGCTCAAACACAAGCGAGCCGCCACGGCTGTAAACCTGAAGCGAGACCACGCGCCTGACTCCCTCTCCTGCAAACACGGTAAAATAAGCATTCGAAGCGCTTCCAGACTTAATAATATTGGGGAAAAATACGTTCGTTTTTTCTACCTCTACCATCAGCTCGTCGCGCGCGGTGCAGCCGTTGTAGTCGCGAACAGTGACGGTAAATTGCGTTGATTCAGAAATGCTTACCGTTTGTCGAATCGTGTCCTGTTTTGGAAAAAGGGCCGATGGTGTCCATTCGATTTGTTGAAGAAAATCGGTCTCTACGCTCGCAAGTGCGCGGATTTTTAAGGGCTCTCCTACGGTGACACTCGTTGCGCTAACCACCAGTTTAACCAGCAATTCTGCGGGTTCTTTAACTGTAAAAGACCAATTTTTTGTCCCCCCGGAAGCATCCCGGACAAAGAGCATGTAGTCGCCCGCCCAAAGCCTGTCAAAGGTAGGGTTGGTTGTAAAAGTTTGTCCGTCAAGGGAATAGAAGAACGGCCCTTCCCCTCCAAACACGGTGTCAATGTGTATCACCCCATTGCGCAGCCCATAGCATTGTACGGGCGTGACGATGGTGCGGACACTGTCAACTTCGCTAGAGTAGGCCAGCAAAGCTGTTGAGAAAAAGAAAAGGAATAATCCGAAAGTAACAAGGCGCATGGGAGGGATGATTGGGCTAAAAGATCGGTCGGAAGAACAATTATCGTGGTGGTTCGCTGCCCGAAGGTAGGAAAGTTTGTAAAAACTCGACCAAAGTCCGGACATTTGACGCAAAGCTCCCCGTGAAAGATGGTAAGTAAAACAAAGACTTTGCCAATAGATGTTAAAGCCCGCACTTTGCTACAGAACTGGGCTTCCGAAACCTGTGAGGTTTTTAAAACGGCACAGGTTCACCCGCCTTCACTTTCACTCTCCATAGGCTTGCCAAAGGAGAGAAGACTATGGCTGGCAAAACTGCTGCTGCTACTGTTTTCTTTACCAGCCTGCTCCCAACCCAATTTCACCGCCAACGATATTGTGCCACCCCTGCAAAAGACCTTCGATTATGGCATCAATATGGGTTATTTTCCGCCAAATTACGGTGACAAGGCATTGGCTGCATTGGCACAGCAATACGGTGCAACGAGTATTCGCCCCGGTTTGTTCCACTTTTTTTTAGAAAACTGGGGTTACGATATCCGCAAGGAACATTTCCAATATTACGACAGCATTGGCTTACACAATGTGATGGCCATCATCGGTTTCCCATCTGATGCCGCCCGCGACCCAGCCTACTATTGCCCCAACCAGCGGAGCGAAATGTTCGACAATCTGTACAAACCCATTTGGGACAACGGAGAAAACGGCACGCCTGTAAACGACGCAAACCCTTATGCACTGTACGTTTGGAAAATCGCCACGACCTACAAGGGCTTGATCAAAACCTACGAGGTATGGAACGAGCCTGACCTCGATACCGGCAATGGCTGGCTACAGCCCGGTCAGCCCGGCAATTGGTGGGAAAACGTCCCCCAGCCCTGCGAAACGAAGCTGAAATCGCCTCCATTTTACTACATCCGAACCCTTCGCATCACTTATGAAGTCATCAAAAGTGTAGACCATGACGCCATGATCGCCGTGGGCGGCTTGGGCTGGCCAAGTTTTCTGGATGTGATCTGCCGGTACACGGATGAACCATTTGAAGGCAAGGAAATGCCCGACAAGTATCCACTTAAAGGCGGCGCCTACTTCGACTGCATGAGTTTCCATTGCTATCCGCACCTCGATAATTCACTGCGGGAATGGGACAATACCTTGGGTGGTTTCCGCAATTTTCGACATTCCGATGCGGCGGTAGACGGCGTGTGGGCGCAAAAAAACAAGTTCAAAGCCGTGCTCGACAAACATGGTTACAACAACAGGGTCTATCCCGAAAAACGCTGGGTTTGTTCCGAGTTCAACATCCCTCGGCGGACCTTTGGCGACTACATCGGCTCGGAAGCCGCACAGGTCAATTTCTTGATCAAAACCCTTGTGACGGCCCAAATGAACGACATGGCCCAAATGTATGTCTACTCCATCGCCGACGAAAAGCCGGCAAGCAAGGCAGACAACGAGTTCTCTTACATGGGCTTGTTCAAAAACCTCGACGATGTTCCGTCCGGCAAAGCCCAACCCAATGCCATCGCGTGGGCCATGAAAACGACAGCTGAATTGCTCAAAAATGCCCGATATGATCCCTCAAGAACACAAGACTTGAAATTGCCCAC
>JANMME010000446.1:0-6324 GCA_031373015.1 Saprospiraceae bacterium | reverse complement strand
GGGTCTGAGTTGGTTCAATGGGGCTGGTTAATTGGGTCTGGCTTGGTTCAATGGGGCTGGTCAAAAGGGTTTGGTCTGGTTCAATGGGGCTTGGTTTCAAAAGGGCGTCAACAGGGTCTGAGGTGGTAAAAAGAGGTTTTTTGGGATCTGGTCTTAGGGTGTAAAAGCCGTCAAAAAAGGGGGTTATACAGGACAAGTAGTTTCTTGATACAAAGGTGCGGGACTTGAATGGGCTTGGCCAATTACAAGAAATCGAGGTTTTACCGGGGCTTCAAAATCAAAGAACTGGTTTGGCTTTTCAAGGAGGTTTTTTGGGGCAGGTATTTTGGGGTTCATCAGCCGTCAATAATGGGGGGTCATACAGGATGTTCGGTTTCTTGGTACAAAGGTGCGGCCAGCGAGCAGGTCTGGCCAATTACAAGAAATCGAGGTTTTACCGGGGCTTCAAAATCAAAGAACTGGTTTGGTTTTTCAAGGTGGTTTTTTGGGGCAGGTATTTTGGGGTTCATCAGCCGTCAAAAATGGGGGGTCATACAGGATGTTCAGTTTCTTGGTACAAAGGTGCGGAGCAACAGTGGGGTTGGCCAATTACAAGAAATCGAGGTTTTACCGCTAGCACTCGGGCAGGGTTGGCAGCACTTCATAGGGATGGTAGATTTGTTTTGGGAGTAATCTGTTGCTTCACTTGAATAAAAAACTCCGGCCTACGCTGGGCGGGCCGGAGTTGTGGGTGTTTGGAAATGGTCTGTGCTACCTTAATATTTTAGTACGGTAAAGCTATAGCCCGATGGATGCGCAATTTCGATATGCCTGGTGGTAACGCCATTGTTGTTGTCGTAACCCCTGAGTGTGAGGTTGTTGGAAGCAACAGAGACAGTAAGTTCTTTATGGTCAGAAGATTCGGAGGTGCCGGGGTTGCTGAGGCAGGATTAAAGGTTTGTAAGTGCTATTGGACACTTGGTGAAAAGATGAACGAAAATAGGGATATGTGGGGAGAATGCCAAATAGTGTGAAAAAAGAAACCCCTATCGCTGCGATTATGCAGCAATGGGGGTTTCAATAGTTGGGACACGCTTCTTTTATTACTTTTTCATCACTGCAATGTTACAGCCAGAAGGTCCGACGATCGTTATGCGTCGAGGAGTTTGATTGTCGTTGTTATCGGTGCCGGTTACTGTACATGTAACCGTAGTGGAAGAAGTTTCTACGAAACCTGATTTTTCATCCTCTGAAAGTGTGACAGCAGGATTGTTAAGGCAGTTGAACACATCGCTGGTGCCGTAAAGGGTAACCGATCCGGCTCCAACTCCTCCAGAGGCTGCTTTAGAATTCAAAATAAATGTTTTTGTAACGTTGTTATGAGCAACAATTACTTTAAACCAATCAGTAGGCACCCAAGAGAAATTAACTGAACCCGTTCCAGTTGCAATAGGTTGGGAAGCCATTGAAGGGCAATCAGTCCCGGTGCTTACTGGAGGTTCAGGAGGTGTTAACCCCACAACTATGTCCAGTGCCGTAATTCCACCAGAATTAATTTCAGAATCATCTATGCGAAGCTCATCGCCTGCCAATTTTTGTCCAATGGAATCTAGATAGGTAAAACGCAACTGAATGGGACGAATGGCACTTGGGCCGTACTGATAAAATTGAGTAGCAGTAGGGGCTATAGTGTCTGTATCCAAAGGCTGATTTTGCGCATCGGTGCTGACAATAATGACTCTAATAGCCCCCGAAATGCTGGTGCCTGGAGTGACAGAAAAGCCGCTCTCTTGTCGCGAAATTAAAGGATTGGGTGCTGGACATGGGGGCACGGGGGGGCACTCACCCCCGCAGCCGCCAAGCGTGAAAAGTGCAGCAAAGGCAATCACTGTTGCAATTGGGAAAACTGTTCTGTTCGATGTAGTCATAGGACAAAAAGTTGGTTGGTGAAAAATAATGAGGCAAAATTATCTGGTCGTTTTCCATTAGAACGATTACATGTTTTCGGGGCTTTACTGGGTATGAAAAATCTTTATTTTAAAAACAAGGCTTTGGACATAATTCCTGGGCCCGTGCCTTGAAATGACACCACAGGAACACCTTCAACGCCCACACCATTGCCCAAGTCGTCAATAAAGTGCCTGTGGGTTGGCCCTGGATCCATAGAATGGGCATATTTGTACGCTTCAAAAATTGATATATTATCATCTTGTGGTTCATTGTCAGGGCTTGGAATCAAGCAGTCTCCGTTCGCATGTCGACCATGGAGTGCGGCGGTGAAAAAATAACTAAAAGCATCGTATACATTGTTTGGTAGCAAAGCAAAGGAAGGTCCATTTTGAGGGGCTGCTGCGATGTTAACTCGGTTTGGGCCAGCCATATCACGCAGGAAACCACCGCTAAAACATTGCTCATATACTGCGATCATCACAGGATGCTTTGTATTCAAAATTGTATTCCACTTTGATCTCCACATGTCGTCTTTTATCAGATAGTCCGAACCCGCAGGTTTATAATAAGCGATGTTTTCGTCGTACATGGGGGTAGGAGGGTTGGTTGGAGCGTCTGCCTCATCTGAACCATTGTCCTCCGTTCCACTGAGTTCGTTTGGAAAATTGGGATCAAAGCCTCCTCCATGATTCGTTACAAAAATAAAAAGGGTATCTTGAAAGCCATCCATCTTGTTTTTTAGATAAGCAATTGCAGCATTGAGACCATCAACATTGGCGGAATAATCCACTATCATCTCTGAGCTTGGGTTTTCCGTGCGTTTGTCCATATAAAGCACGGCTATGTTCTCATCGGAGAACCCGTATTGGCTTCGGAGGGTGAGGTACATAAACTCTAGGTCGTTCCAATATCGAAATTTGGCTTGTGGCTCTTCTTTCCCCCCGCTAAACAATAAAGCAAATTTGTTCAGTGAAGGTGTACTAATTTCGCAAAATGGAGGAGGGGTAGGGCAGGCTGTACTAGTTGATTGTGTTAACTGGCAATGGGCAATGATGTAAGGGCCCCGATCACTGGTAGAATTACCGTTCACTTCTATGCTCTCTACGTTCAAGACCTTTTTTTTATATTTATCATATTCCGAATTTTGTTTGTCTTCAGTCCCTCTCAGCGTCACAAAAGCCCCATACAACCGGGTGCTATCAGGGCTAATAATGACCGAATCTAGCGCAGACCCTGAAAGAAAAAGATAGGCATTGTCTGGCATAGGTGTATTGATACTTAGCCACTTAGGGTTGTTGACCAACAATGGAATGGGGTCGTTGGTAAAAAAACCTGTTGCCACATAGGTGTCACTGTTCGGAACTTTTTGGATGTTCGTATAATTGAATTTTTTTGAACAGCCCAAGCAAAAGATCAATAAAAGGAGGAAAGAGAAAAAATAGAACGAAGTTTTCATAAAAATGAATGATTAGTGTATGTTGCGGCAGTATTTGCTGCCTCGATTTTCCGCCAAAATTAAAAAGCCCAACAAACTCTAAGTATTTTTTCAAAAATTTCTTGTTTTTTCTTCGACTGCCTCCTATGCAAAAGAGTGATTTGGTAGAAATCTTGGGCGTTCTCACAAAAGAGGAACAAAAAAGCCTGACCCTGTTTTTAGATCACACTACAAACCTGCGGACAGAGTGTGTACGATTGGTCCGATATCTTTTGGATTGTCTAAACCAGAACGATCTGGAAAAAATTCAAAGAAATACGGTTTATGAAAAAATTTTCCCGGGAAAAGAATGGGTGGAAAACAAACTTCCTAAATTAATGGCTGAAACCCTCGCTATAGTGCGAAAATTTGTAGCAAACACTGCTGCGGATCGCCAAATGACTGATCTTCAACAATTGTTCTACCTTCAAACTTTTTATCAAGAACGAAATTTGGAAGACAAATTTTGGGCTACTCATCGGCAAATAATTGATTCGAAAAAGAAAATTCAGTGGCAAACAGAACAAGACTATTATACTCGATTTTTATCGGAAAATCAAACTTACCGACTCCAAAGTACTCGCAACAATAGAAAAGATGACTTAAATTTAATCTGTACAATCAAAACCTTTGATGAATACTATCTTATTGAACGTCAGACACTTGTCTGCCAATTACTTAATCAAAGCCTGGTTGCTCCTTTAGATTTTTCTTCATTATCCAATACATTCTTGCGTGATCTAAATAAGCCCGAATGGATTTGGTTTTTTGAAAAACCATTAGGAATGTTGTTTGCAACAGCAATTGGACTTCTTTTGAACGAGAATGAAGAAAATAGCCAAGAACAACTCCGAAATTTCGTAGAATTGATATGGAAGCAGGAGTCAGAAATTTCAGGTTACTATATAACTTTATTTGAGAACTCCGCATGCAACTATTGCACTCGTCGGATAAACAAAGGCGAAAACCAATATCTTGAAATCCTTTTTGAAATACATAAACATAGAGTAAGTTCTGGGCGGATATACGTTGAAAATGGCATGATTAGCCCATCAGAGATATTTAATACTGTGCTAATAGCGCTCCGTCTTAAAGAATTTGACTGGGTCAAAGATTTCATCGAATCCCATAAAAAAAAGGTCCTAGGTGTGATGCCTTCGGAGCAATATTACGAGTTCGCATTGGCCAATTACCTTTTCCATCTCAAAGACTACCAAGAGACTTGCCGCATTTTGATGACGACAGACTATGAAGACATTCATTGTAAATATTTCAGTAGAATATTGGAAATCAAGGCGTTAGCAGAACAATTCTTCCGTGAAAAAGCGGATCACCGCATTGGTGAATATCTGGAAGACCGCGTAGAAGCCGCCATCCTTTTCTTCTTCCGGCTCAAAGACGTGGAAGCATCCAAGAAAAAAATGGGCAAACGCTTCGCCGACACCATGAAGCGCATCATTCACGCCGAAGGCAAGCGCGACGTAGAGCGGCTCGAAATCATCCTGCAAGACATTACCAAGGCCGAGTACATCGCAGAGCGGCAGTGGCTGACCAAACTGGTGGAAGACCTTATCGCACGATACAAAAAGGGTTGAGGGTTTAGAATGTTGAGGGTTTAGAGATCACCCAGGAATGAATTATTGCAGAAAAAATACTCCAGCTACTTGCACACCCGGAGTATTTTTTTGAATCTTTGCATCATCGTACTGATACAGCATTGCAAATCACCACACCATGCACCCGCCCACCATCCTAATGCTCGACAACTTCGACTCCTTCACCTACAACCTTGTGGACTTTTTCCGCCAGCTCGGTTGCGAAGTGAAAGTGTATCGAAATACCGTTGAACCAGAAGCACTTGCGCAAATTGAATTCGATTTGCTCGTGCTCTCGCCTGGGCCTTCTGTGCCGCGCAATGCGGGCAACATGATGCAGATCATCGGGCGGTTCTACCGCGAAAAACCCATTCTCGGGGTATGCCTCGGCCACCAGGCGCTGATCGAGTTTTTTGGGGGAACGCTGGCCAACATCGCCCCCGTACACGGCAAGGCCGTGAGCATAGAACACGACGGGCGCGGCATTTTCACGGGACTGGAGCAGGGCTGCGAGGTGGCACGCTACCATTCCTGGGCCGGCGATGCGATTCCGCCGGAATTCGAGGTCAGCGCCCGCTCCAATGATGGCGTAGTGATGGCCGTGCGGCACAAACGTTTGCCCATCGAAGGCATTCAGTTTCACCCGGAGTCGGTGCTTTCCATGAAAAATCAGGCCGGGATGCGCATGCTTCGAAACGTCGTGGAAGGCCGCATGGCCGCTGGCAACCGCATTTATCATGAACTTTCCAATACGCTTCAAACAGGCGCACCCATTCAAAAAGAAAACCTCCGGGCGTTTCTTACCGCTATTGAAGAGGGCCAACTTTCGGACGACCAAAAGCAAATCCTCCTAGTATCGCTTAGCCATAGATTGCGGAATGCCAACGAGTTAGCCAATTTCGTAGCTGTGCTTATGGAGTTCGCGCCCCGCTTGCTCGCCCGCGCTCTCACCCTCTCACCCTCTCACGCTCTCACAGATGTCTGCGGCACCGGCGGTTCTGGCCTTCCCCGTATCAACACCTCCACATTAGCGAGCCTGCTTTTGGCACACTGCGGATTGAAAATCGCCAAACACGGCAACCGCGCCGCAGCCGGGCGTTATGGCAGTTTCAACCTCTTGGAAAGTCTTGGGGTGCCAGCCCAATTCGACCCGGAACAAGCCGATAAAACCTTGGAAGCCACCAACCTCGCCTTTGTATTTGCCCCGGATGTACATCCTATTTTCAGGCATTTTGCGGCCATTCGAGCAAAAATGGGCGTGCCCACGGTGTTCAATGTGCTGGGGCCATTGGTCAATCCGTATTTGCCGGAACGCCAATTCGTCGG
>JANMME010000754.1:0-1788 GCA_031373015.1 Saprospiraceae bacterium | reverse complement strand
GCGGGGCACTCGTAATGAAGTGAAGGAAACTGACGGCTATCTGCACCGAAACCGGGAGATTTTGGCCATGCTGATGGGGGAAAGCAAAAAAGAGATGTTCGACCGCGCAGTGATTACACGGGCAAAATTCAAGTGGGAGTTCATGACGGGCATCTACAAGAACAAACAGGGCAAGTGGTATCACCTCGTGTATGACTACGCTTGGATGGAATTTTCTACCCAACAAATTTTGGTTATACGGAAATCTTGACTAAAGGCCATACCACCACTTGTGAAACGCCCAACTGAAATGTGTGGCTAGATCTTCACCACAATTTTCCCAAACTGCCCTCCCTGCTCCATTTTCTCAAAAGCTTTCGCCCCTTCCGAAAGCGGGAAAACGGAATCCACTACCGGCACAATTCCGTGCTTCTGCACAAAGGCAAGCATGGCGCCGAACTCCCGCGGGCTCCCCATCGTGCTGCCATGTATGCTGATCTGTTTCCAAAAGATGGGTTGCATGCTCAAGCCATTCACCTTGCCTAGTGTGCCGCCGTACAGCCCGATACGGGCGCCGGGATTGCATAGTCCGGGCAACAATGCAAAACCATCCCCTGCGGCGGAGTCTATGATGACATCGAAACCACCCGCTGCTTGTTTGAGTTGTTTTTCCCAGCCTGTTTCGTGGTAGTTTACACCAGCTTTTGCACCGAGCAGGACCGCACGTTCGATTTTCTCGGTTGAACCGGATGTGACAAAAACTTCGGCCCCGGCGGCCAAAGCAAGTTGCATGGCCGTGAGCGCCACTCCGCCGCCAATGCCCGTAATGAGCACCTGCTCGCCTTTTTTCAATTTGCAGCGACTAAATAGGGTGCGCCAGGCGGTTAAACCGGCAAGTGGAAGTGCAGCGGCTTGTTCCCAATTGAGGTGTTCGGGCATGGGAAAAATGTTCGCCCGAGGGATGCTGATGCGCTCGGCGAAGGTGCCATTTTCAGGCATGCCCAATACGCGAAAGATTTTGCTTTGAACCCTGGGATTGTTGCCCCAGCCGAGGGCAGGGTAGAGGACGATGCGGTTGGGGTTGCGGTTGGGGTTACGGTTACCCGCCTTCGCCAAGGCTACGGCGGGTAAATCGGCGGGTAAACATTCCCCGGCCCCATCGGAGCCCAGAATGACGGGCATTTGAATGCCCGCGTACTGACCCTGGGTAATGTAGAGGTCGCGGTGGTTGAGTGCCGCAGCGCGGATGTTAACCACCACTTCGTCTTTACCTGGTATGGGCTCAGGCATGTCTCCCCAGGCTGGCGGGGTGTTTAATGCTTTGACAATCAGTGCCTTCATGGCTTTTAGTTGCTTGCTTTGAATGGATATAAGTGTTAAGAAAACGTAAAATTTGGGGAAAGATTGACATTTTGTAAACAGTTTTAATTGGAATTCGTTTAGGTTTGCACTTTCAAATTATGCGCATCCGAATCGGCATCCTCATGGCTTACCTACTGCTGGGCTGCATCCTCCTCGAGGATGCCCTGCCGTATTTTGCTAAGTCAAACATGATGGAAATGTGCGAATTCAAGACAGAAACCGGGGAAAAAGATGCTAAAAAAGAGAAGGAGCTTGAAAACGAATGGAACGATCCCAAAGAGCGTTTTCATCCTGAAAGTGTCATTAATTACTCCTTTTTGATCCATCCGGGCAGCATCCTTGCTGATTCCGACGAAATCCCTGACAGCGCGCATCAATCTATTTTCTCTCCGCCTCCGGATCTAGCCTAATTGATCTCCTTTTTGTTTATTGACGACCTCCCTGATG
>JANMME010000752.1:0-1960 GCA_031373015.1 Saprospiraceae bacterium | reverse complement strand
GCGGGGCACTCGTAATGAAGTGAAGGAAACTGACGGCTATCTGCACCGAAACCGGGAGATTTTGGCCATGCTGATGGGGGAAAGCAAAAAAGAGATGTTCGACCGCGCAGTGATTACACGGGCAAAATTCAAGTGGGAGTTTATGACGGGCATCTACAAGAACAAGCAAGGCAAGTGGTATCACCTCGTGTATGACTACGCTTGGATGGAATTTTCTACCCAACAAATTTTGGTTATACGGAAATCATAAGGGAGGTTTTTATGAAAAAGTCCCAGCACCAACACTTTTTCTTTCATCCGCCAATCCCCTTCCTTTATATAAATTTTTTACTCGCCTACCGTCCAACTGCGTACTCTTGCCCCGGATAAAAACTGCTGAAAGCAGGCTAATTGTAACAGTATCAATATGCAACAACTTTCAAAATCCTTTTTACCCGCCGTAGCTTCAGCGAAGGCGGGTTTACTCGCCCTCCTTTTATCTTTTTCTACATTGTCCGCTCAAGCACAGGATACCTGGTCGCTCGAACGCTGCATCCAGTACGCGAAGGACAACAACATCACCGTGAAACAAGCGCAGGCCAGCGTGCGCACCGCTATGCTTTCGGAGAAACAAGCCAAAGCCGCCCGGCTTCCCAATGTAAGCGCCAATGCCAACTTGGGCAAACAGTATGGCCGTACCATTGACCCCACTACGAACCAGTTTAGCACCGTCGGAGTAGGGTTCAACAGCCTTGGATTGGATGCAGGGGTCAATATTTTTAGCGGCGGGCTTATCAACCACAGCATCAAACAGACGGGTTGGGATCTCTTGGCCGCTAGAGCGGATGCCGAGCAACTGGTGAACAATCTTGGCCTGCAAATCGCCTCGGCCTACCTCGGCATCCTGTTGGGAGAGGAACAACTGGAGAATGCCCAAAAACGCATCTCCCAAACACAGGAGCAACTCAATACGACCCTGAAACTTATCGAAGCGGGCACACTGCCCATGGCAGACAAGTACAATATCCTGGCCCAACTCGCCCAAGGCGAACAAGCCGCTGTACAGGCCCGAAATAGTGTAGAACTTTCTTTCCTAAACCTCAAGCAACTGCTCCAACTTGAGCCTGATTTTGACCTGCAAATTGAACGTCCGGATGTGCCGATCCCTGCCGATGCAAACCCGGACGCACTGGCACTTTCGCCTGTGTATCAAACAGCAGTAGGTACCCAGGCCAGTATCCGCGCCGCTGATTTCCGGGTAAAAAGTGCTCAGGAAGGAATTGCCATGGCCAAATCTGCTTACTATCCCACCATTTCGGCGTTTGCAAGTTTGAGCAGCAGTTATTCCTCGCAAGCCCGTACAAAGGGGAATTACATCCGGACGGATACGGTCATAACCACTTTGTTGGTAAACGACCAAAGTGTGGATATCGGACAGTTTTTTGACCTGTACGATTATCCCAAAACCCCTTACTTTACCCAAATTGATCAGAATTTTGGACAAGGTTTTGGCCTTAGCATCAACATCCCCATCTACCAAAATGGCCGCACGCGCTTGAGTGTCGAGCGGGCCAGGTTGGGTGTGCTGACCTCCCAAATGCAGCAAATACAGACCCAACAAACACTCAAGAACGACATTCAGACGGCCATTGCCAATGCCCGTGCGGCCCGTTTGACCCTCGATGCAGCCCAAAAAACTTTTGACGCCACAGACATTGCTTACCAAAATACGGTGAAGCGCCATACGCTGGGCACCATCAACACCCTTGATCTTACCACAGCCCGAAACAACCGCGACATCGCAGAGAATGACCGCACGGTGGCGAAGTACGATTATGTTTTCAAGTTGAAGATTCTGGACTTCTATTTGGGTAAGCCGTTGACGATGAATTGATGGTTGGAATATGTTAGGAAGGGACATGATGGAACACGGATGACACGGATGAGACACGGATTTTTTAGTTTGCTTCGCAAACTTGTA
>JANMME010000721.1:0-7574 GCA_031373015.1 Saprospiraceae bacterium | reverse complement strand
CCGGGGCAGTCATTCCGAGGCCTTTTGGGCGCGGGAATTCAAGCCGATGTACGAGTGGCTGTTTCCGGTGACGGTGCTTTGAAGTGAATGGGCGGGCAAAAGTCAGATACCTTTTTTAGTTTCGCCCAAAATTCGCAATCTTCTTATGCACTACATCCACACATTCCGATTGTCCCTGATTTTTACCTGCCTCCTGTTTTCCTGCGCTTCTTTTGCACAAGGTATTCAATGGACCCAGGACGGCAATGCCTATTGGCTTGCCGAAGAGGGCGGTATTTTTCAAATGGACTTTGCCAGCAAGCAAAAAACCATGATCGCCTCTGCCGCACAACTCACGCCCTTGGGGGCCGCAAAACCGCTGTCCATCAAAGCGTTCAAACCTTCAAACGACGGTAAAAAGATATTGATCTTCACCAATAGCCAACGGGTATGGCGCTATGAGACCAGGGGCGATTATTGGGTGCTCGACCTGAACGCAGGCAAACTCCGACCATTGGGCAGCACCCTTCCCGCCACCTCGCTGATGTTTGCGAAAATATCACCCGATGGCAACTCGGCTGCCTATGTGAGCAAACACAATATCTATCTGGAAGAGCTCGCTTCCGGAAAGATTACCCAACTGACCAAGGACGGTACCGACAAAATGATCAACGGCACTTTTGATTGGGCTTATGAGGAAGAGTTCGATTGCCGGGACGGCTTCCGATGGAGCCCCGACAGCAAATCCATCGCCTATTGGCAGATAGACGCCCGCGATGTGAAGTACTTTCTGATGATGAACAACACAGATTCGACTTATTCCTTCACCGTTCCGGTCGAATATCCCAAAGTGGGAGAAAGCCCCTCTGCTTGTCGGGTGGGTGTGATCAACCTGAAAACCAAAAAGACCCTTTGGATGGATGTTCCCGGCGATCAGCGGCAGCACTATATCCCCAGAATGGCCTGGGCCGCTAATGCTACAGATATTATCCTTCAGCAACTGGATCGAAAACAACAGGAAAGCAAGCTATTTATTTGCAAGGCTGCTACCGGTATCGCCACGATGATCAATAGCGAAAAAGATGAAGCTTGGGTGGACGTACAAGAGGTCTGGGGCAATGCTGGTGGTTTGGATTGGTTCAATTTGGGTGCCGAATTTATGTGGGCCAGCGAAAAAGATGGCTGGAGGCACTTTTATCGGATTTCCCGAAATGGGCAAGATGAAGTAAATGTCACACCGGGCGATTTTGATGTCATCAGCTCGGGTTTGGTGGATGAAGCAACCAACACTTTTTACTTTTTGGCTTCGCCAGACAATGCTACGGAGCAGTATCTATATCGCAGTTCCTTAAATGGGACTGGGAAAGCTACGCGCATCACCCCCAAGGATCAGCGCGGAACCCATAGCTATCAGATTTCCCCCAATGGCAATTGGGCGTTCCATACTTTTTCAAATGCCGGATTTCCCAAGCTGCGTGAACGAATTTCGCTCCCTGATCATCGTTCCTTGGATGGTGATGAAGGCGTTGCGGCTTTGTGGGCCAAACACGATGCAAGCAAAAACAAGGTGGAGTTCTTTCAGGTGACTACTTCCGAGGGCGTCACCATGGATGGCTGGGTCGTGAAACCCGTCAATCTGGATACGACCAAAAAATATCCGGTAGTATTTCAGGTCTATACAGAACCAGCCGGAACCACCGTCAAAAATGCCTGGGGCATTGGCAACAACGGATTGTATGATGGCAATATGGCAGCAGATGGTTATTGCTATATCTCACTCGACAACCGTGGCACACCTGCTCCCAAGGGCCGTGCCTGGAGAAAATCAATTTACAGAAAGATCGGAATCGTCAACATCCGCGACCAGGCACTTGGCGCACAAGCGTTATTAAAAAAATGGCAATGGTTAGACACCGCCCGAGTGGCCGTGCATGGCTGGAGCGGGGGCGGAAGTGCCACGCTGAACCTGCTTTTCCAATATCCGGAAACGTATAAAACAGGGATCTCCGTGGCCGCAGTAGCCGATCAACTTTGCTACGACAATATTTACCAGGAGCGCTTTATGGGCCTTCCACAGGAAAATATGGCGGATTTTGTGGCCGGTTCGCCGATCACATACGCTAAAAACCTGCGTGGAAATTTGTTGTACATCCACGGCACCGGCGACGATAATGTACACTTTCAAAACGCCGAACGCTTAGTGAACGAACTGGTCAAGCAAGGCAAACAGTTTCAATACATGGCCTATCCTAACCGCTCGCATGGCATCTATGAGGGCGAGGGGACATCCGCGCATTTGAAACGTTTGTTTACGCAGTTTTTGCAGGAAAAATGCCCACGGGGGGCACGGAGTAATGATGTAATGGAGATATTCAAGCCTTGACCTTTGGACACAAAAAATACCATGGCAGAAAAACCGAAATCCTATTGCGAGGCGGTCGGGCATTGGGAACATCCCAATGTTCATCGTATCTATCACGACACCGAGTATGGCTTTCCGCTCGACTCCGACAATCAGTTGTTCGGTCGCCTGATCCTGGAAATAAACCAGGCCGGGCTTTCCTGGACGACTATTTTGAACAAAAAGGAGCATTTCTACCGTGCCTATTCGGGCTTCGACATCCAAACAGTGGCAAATTATACCGATGCGGACCGACAGCGTTTGCTGCAAGATGAAGGCATCATACGCAACCGACTAAAAGTGGAGGCTGCTATTTTTAATGCCCAAAAAATCCTGGAGTTGCAGCGCGGACATGGGTCGTTCAGGAACTGGCTGGACACACATCATCCAAAGGAAAAACAGGAGTGGGTCAAACTTTTTAAGAAGACATTTCGATTTACAGGGGGTGAGATCACCAACGAATTTTTGATGAGTACGGGGTATCTGCCCGGAGCGCACGATGAAAAATGTGCTGTCTATCACCATGTTATACGACAAAACCCCAGGTGGCTTCAGTCAAAATAGCACCTGCTATTCTACGTTTTTATGCTTGCTTTTCCCAATCCAACCCAGATGGGTATGGTCAAAGTCATCCAGGTATTTTAATCCATAGCCCACAATTCTGTCGAAGCAACTGTGCGCCATAAAGATCAATCCGACCTGGATAAACTGTTCGTTTTTCAGCAAGAATCCAGCTAATATCAGCCCGGCCAACAGCCCTTTGTGATGAAAGATATTGTAGGCAATCGCCCCTGCTTTTTTGGTGATCAGAAAAAAGATAAACGCAACATCCGGCACAAAAAATAAGCCCAGATAAAGCCCCCAACCGCCGTTATAAAACTGGAAATAGAGGTAAGAAAATAGGAGAAAAAGTCCCAATTCTTCGATTTTTAACGTGTTTTTCATGATTTAAGTAAATGACGGCAATTAGTTTATTTTAACCTTCAACTTATTTTTCATGACCAAAACTCCACCACCGGCGGCTCGCCCCAGATCGGAATATCCTTCGCAGTCAAAATCGGGTATGCTGAAGTCGCGCCGCCAATATGCGCCACCGCGTGCTGAATGACCACCCGCCCGATTCGATGGTGGCGAATGACATAACTGCACAAAATGCAAGGCTCATGCGTGGTGTATAGCGTAGCGGCGGATAGGTCTTTCCCGTATTTTTTCACCGCATCCCGGATGGCCTCCACTTCGGCGTGACAGGTAATGTCTTGTTTGGCTTTTCCGGCTTCTATGCCCTCACCAATGATCTGGCCATCCAAAACGACCACTGAACCAACGGGGGATTCCTGGCTTTGGGCGGCTAAAGCCGCTAATTCTTCGCAACGTTGCAGGAAAATTGGATCGTTCATTTGACAAGTGCTGCTATTCTCCTGCTAAGAATATTTGCAACCATTAAATTTGGCACCCAACACAACCAGGCTACGATCCTATAAGCAATAATAAAGTCTCCAAAGAATGCAATAAGGATTGGCAACCAAATCCTTAAGGCTGCACCAGCAAAACAAGCCGCGTAACTGTAGATCATCATCTTTTGATGCGCTACAACATTTTTCTGCCTGATATTTAAGTATGCTTTTAAGGTCGTATAAAACCAAATGACCCCTAAAATAATAAATCCTGTCGCAGACACTATTCCCCCGGTGGCGAAAAATCCGATGTAGATCCCTGCTATTGAACTCAATAGAGCAGAACCAATATAAACTTTTCCAATCAGCCTGTGCAGGGAGAGGTTCTTGACTCTAAAGCTGGAGCTAAATTGTATCCAGCCAATCAGTATAGCAAGCCCTGCCAAGGCGATATGTGTATAGAAAGCAAGGTTCCAAAACAAGTCGGATAAGATAGCATCGCTTTTAGTGCTCAAGAGGCCAAATCGCCGGTCCAGAAACAGGTAGACCCCAGGGTAAAACCCGATCACCACAGCGAGGGTAGCAAATAGAATCCAAACTACTTTTTTGCTCATAATTGTTGTTTTTTAAAGTTTATACTATTGGACAACCTGCTTACGCCAAACACCAACAACAAGACAATTAAAACAATAAAGTAGGTAACAGTAAAACTACTCTTTAGGGTTGAAAAAGTGTTGGTTACCTGAGACAAAAAAGCCGAATTATTAGGATAAGAATTTAGTATTGTAATGATTCCTAAATTTTCGCCGTAATCAAAAAGGCCCGAAAAAAGAGGAATAAAACAAAGGTAAAAGAAAGCCCCTTTGAGTTTGTTGAGCTTGTTAAGAAAGTACGCAAGCACCAAACAGGAGCTTACACCAAAAAGAAACGGGTAGATCATATCAACCGGAATTTGGTGATACAGATAAGCATTCCTGCCGCCATCGCCCAATGTAGAAAGGAGGGAACTAACGTATTCATGGTCATATCCAGTTGGCATCATATCCAACAGATTCATCCCTTGCGAAAAGGACATCACATTAGGGATGGTAAAGAGCAGCATAATTAAATATACTACATTCGTTAGTACAAACAGCCCCAGCACTCGTTTTCCGGCCAGGTTCTGTTGAATCAGATTTCTCATTTTACCTCGAATTAATTTGATGCTGCAAAGGTAAAAGCAAGGAATCCCGGGCTTGTTATCATTTGATAAGAAATGCTATTTTCTGGAAAATTCGCCTCTCAAACGACTAAATGATACTTTGGTAATGCCCAAATAGGAGGCTATAATGTGGTGTGGAACAATATTTTCCAACGTTGGAAAGGAGGCCCTAAGCGCCAGTAAGCGCTCTTTAGCCGTACTGGTCCTGTAAGCGATATCCGCTAAAATATTTTTCGATATTTCTTCTTCAATTACTTTTTGGCCAAAGGCCTGAAACGCTTTGTGTGTATATCGCAGTTCATTAAATATAGCCACAGGAAACACTGCCATTTGTGTCTCTGCCAATGCCTGAAGTGAAAACAGGCTTTTACCTTTTAAGGTTCTCGCAAAATGGGGTGTAATCACTGACTTCTCTAAGTAAAACCCTGTTGTTACCTGATCTCCTTGTTCGTTTACATTAAATCTATGCACTAAGCCTTCGATCAAGCAATACTCAGAATCGTTGTTTTTGCCTTCCGAAAATATTATCTCATTTTTAATATACACTTTAACTGTGCACTTGCTTAAAAAGATGTCTCGGGTCTCCGATGATTGAAACCCATATTCGCTCAATGCAGCAATCAAATTTTCTGATCTTTCCATATTAATGATCGTAAAAATCCACAAAAGCAAGCGTTTTTGGGTCAATCACTTTTAAAAAGCCCTTAGGGCCGCCTCTGTGCTGGATATACGGGTATCCATTTTCGCCGAACGACGCCATGAAAAAATGGTCCTGGTCGGGAATAAACTCGATCTCATTGGCATCCAGCCCATCGACGACCTGGTGTTTTTCCGCGCGTTCGTAACTGCGGCGGCTACCGTTGGTTTCTTGTAATGCCTTCACCGCATCGGTGAAAGCCAGTTGGGGGTAGTTCATAGTTCATAATTTAAATTGAGGGAACGTGTTTTTAAACACATAAGGTACATAAGGACACATAAGGTTGAATACCAAACTTATGTGCCTTATGTGTTTAAAAAACTTTGTCACAGGTATTCAATCCGGTATTCCAGCGGACTATTCTTCCTAAGCATGGCAGAAATACCACAGTATTTTTCTTGTGAAAGTCCTACCGCTTTTTCCACTTTGCTGCGTTCAGATTCGTCCACATTGATCCGATAAATGACCTCGATGTTTGAAAAAACTTTCGGATGTTCTTCGGTCAGGTCGGCGTTGGTCACGATATCAAAGTCGGAGAATTCCACTCGCATTTTATGGAGTAAGGAAACAATGTCCATCCCGGTGCAGGTAGCCAAGGTGCCGAGGAGTAACTTCTTGGGAGACGCCCCAAGGTCCTCTCCACCGCCTTCAACAGTGGTGTCCATGATGATTTTATGGTCTCCTATTTCGGCTTCAAAGGCCATTTTACCTTTATGTCTGGTGGTAATGCTGTATGTTGACATGATGAAGATTTTACGTTGTATCATTTGAGTTTGCGGTCTTTCTCTTCAATAGCCAGGTCATTGATGCTGGCAAACCGCTTTGCCATGAGGCCGTTTTCATCAAATTCCCAGTTTTCATTGCCGTAAGCCCGGTACCATTGACCGCTTTCGTCGTGGTACTCGTATTCAAAACGCACGGCGATTCGGCTGCCGGAATGTGCCCAATATTCCTTTTTGAGCTTATAATCGAGTTCTTTTGCCCATTTTTCGGTAAGAAATTGCACAATTTCCTCCCGACCATTCAGGAACAGGTGGCGATTGCGCCATTCGCTGTCGGGGGTATAGGCTTTCGACACACGTTCAGGATCTTTGCTGTTCCAGGCATCTTCTGCCATTTGGATCTTTTGCTTGGCTGTTTCTTCCGTGAAAGGGGGCAATGGTGGACGTTGATTTTCCATGTTATTAGGTGTGTTTTTTGTGCCAAATTAAGGTTGTTGCCACAAATTGCACCAATATTCATCAATTAGGGTATAAAACACACCCGATTCGTGAAAATTAGTGCAATTCGTGGCTGATCTATACAGACTCAATTTTAAAATTTTGTTTGTGAAAACATTGTTTGAATTGATGACACAAAGGTGGGGGCCGTGCAAGCGGGGCGAATAGGCAGGGCTTCCCGTTGAGGTAGCAATTCTTCCCTAGTGTGACATTTCACTTCTTAACCTAAGTCAACGAACTTGGGAAAAGGAGGCATTTACCTTTGTGGCTCGAAATAATACATTACTAAAATACAAGTTCGAATGCAAGCAATTGAATATGCTCAATACGGAGCACCGGAAGTTCTTCAACTTAAGGAGGCGGAAAAGCCTTGTCCTAAACCCCATGAAGTATTAATCAGGGTACATGCTTCCACCGTAACTTCTGCGGATATTATGATGCGGAAAGGCAAACCCGCCATTGGTCGGCTTTATTTGGGCTTAAACAGGCCTAAAAGAAGGATTCTCGGGTTTGAATTTGCCGGCGAAATTGTGGCACTTGGTCAGGCCGTATCCTTATTTAAGGTTGGTGACAAGGTTTTTGGAGGTACAACAACCCTAGGCTGTTATGCCGAATATGTGTGCGTCAGTGAGCAAGATGTCCTCACTACGATGCCCGACAATATCAGTTATGAGGAAGCCGC
>JANMME010000712.1:0-6029 GCA_031373015.1 Saprospiraceae bacterium | reverse complement strand
TCGGGGCATATACCCTTCTAATCCATCAACGGCTCCGCGGACCTGTTGAATGTGCTGGCAAACGACCAGCGTTTTCCACCAAACAGCAGCTTCCATACTACGGAGTAGCCACCGCTGGCTTAGTATTCTCCGGCTTAGGCTTGATCTTCAATGCCCAAAAAAAGGATTCCTACAATAATTACCGAAACGTTTGGGCAAACGAAGGTAAAAAAACCGACGCCGACGGATATCTGGCCGACGCAAAAAGCCTCGAAAAACGGGCTGAAATATTTTTGTACGGTGGTCTGGCCGTGTTTGGCGTCAATGCGGGACTTTACACCTGGCGCCGGATCAGAGTGCGACACCGGCAAAACCTGTACGATACCTACTGCACACCCCAATCTAATACAAGCCTTAAGATCGAGCCGGTTTTCGATTGGGGGCGAAGTGGACCAGTGGCAGGCGTAAGGATCGGAATCAATGGGAAATAAGCAACTGCTAAGTAAGGAACACGGATTACACGGATGAGACACGGACTTGCACAGAATTTCAGATGTTCGCACAATAATCTGTGTAAATCTGTGTCTCATCCGTGTAATCCGTGTTCCATCCTAAATAGTTGCCATTCAACAACAAACTTCATGATAAAAAAGATTACTTTCCTTGTCTGCTTGATGCTATTTGTAGACGCCTACTCGGGGTTCACGCAATCCTGCTATGAAACCATACGCAGTAAAGGCATTCAACTGATGGATCGCAATCAATACGGCGCCGCCATCAGTCAATTCTGGGTAGCCATGACTACCTGTCCGGATAAGCCGGACAATCACGACCTGCAAGAGCTCATAACTCGGGCACAAAACGCCCAGATCAACGCCCTCCAAGTTGTAATTCAGGAAAAAAACACCTTGTACAATGAGGCGGTCGAGGCCCGCGATGAAGCTACAGAAGCGCGGGAAAAGGAAAAAACAGCCAAGGAAGAAGCCGAACGAAGCGCTTTGTTTGCCAAGGAACAAGGTCGCCGGGCAGAATCCCTGCGGCTTGCTTTATTGTCCGATATCCTTCGTGCCAAAGGCCTCCGTTCTGACGCAGTGATGCTGGCCTACATCGCCCTGAAAATTTCTCCATCCGACTCCGCCACCGTTATGCAGCGATCTTTCGGCGACGCCGTCCGCGATTCTTTTAAAACAACTGTTTACACAGGGCAAAAAAGTGCGCAGGACGCCTTTTTTTTTCCCTCATCTAACAACCTGCTCATCCACACAAAAGAACAGTCCATCATTTTCAGTTCTGCGAACGGATCCAAAACAGAACTGATTCCCATTGGCGGGCAGAATCTGGGAATAGCCATGTCCCATTCGGGAAACTATTTTCTAACCTGGGCCGACAATCAACCAGTTCAGGTATGGAATGCGGAAGGAAAACGTGCCGCCACCTTGTCCGGACACAGCGAGCCCGTTCGATTTGCTGCCTTTTCGCCTGATGATACCCGCATCATCACTTGCTCCCGGGATAACACAGCAAGGGTTTGGGGGACGGACGGTGCATTACGGGCCGTTTTGTCCGGTCATACCGGAAATGTTTACAGTGGCGGATTTTTGTCGGGTGGCAAACAGATTTTTACACGGTCGTCCGATGGTACAGTAAGGATTTGGAATAGTTCGGGTGGTTTGGAAGCCACACTCAACGAATCTGGCATCTACACCTATACCGCTCGCCCCGACATTACGGGAAATACCCTGCTCACGGCATCGGCCGATGGGTATGCCCGGCTATGGAACACCTCTGGCACCCTTCAGCATGAAATAAAGACAGAGAGAGGGCCCGTAAAAGATGCTGTGTTCTCTCCTGTGAACGATGGTGTTTATGTTCGAACCCGGAGCGAGATTATTGATATTTGGAGCCTCCAAGGCATACCAATAGCCGAACTGCGACATTCCTCCGAAGTGGAGGGAATGGCCATAGATCAGGGGCTTGGCCGCATTGCCACTTGGACCTCCGACCATTCCATCCAACTATGGGATGCTAAAGGATACCCCATACATCAGTTTTTAGGTCACCATGACGCGATTCTATCCGTCGTTTTTGTTCCTCGCAGCAATCTCCTGCTTAGCAGTGCCAAAGACGGCACAGCTAAACTTTGGGATACGAACGGGAATATTCTAATGGACTGGATCATAGACTCGACATCCACGACTCCGGCAATGCTCAGCCCCGATGGACTGCAAGTGCTCACTGTAAACCAGGATAAAACCGTATCAATCACTCCATTACCCAATTTTATCTTGGAGCAAATGAAGGTTGGGATTGACTTGAAAGGTGTGGAAATGCAAGCGTTGCTGAAAAAATACGAGGTTCAATTGTTTGAGGAATGATGGCTGAATTTGTAAACTACCCCGCCTCAAACACCATCGCCTCATGCCCCAATTTCCTGAAATCCACCGGCGTAACCGCTGAAACGCCCTGTTCGGGCATATACACCCCATAAATGGTGTCCACCGCCGTCATGGTCGCTTTGTTGTGCGTTACCACGATGAACTGCGAATCCTTGGAGAACTGGCGGATAATGCGGTTGAACTTATCAATGTTCGCGTCGTCTAGTGGGGCTTCCACCTCGTCGAAGATGCAGAAAGGCGCGGGTTTGAGCAGGTAGAGCGCGAATAGCAAGGCGATTGCCGTAAGGGTTTTTTCTCCGCCAGAAAGTTGCGCAATGGTCTGCGGGCGCTTGCCTTTGGGCTTGGCAATGATGACAATGTCTGAATCCAAGGGATTGTCTGGGTTGCTGAGCAACAGATCGGCAGAATCGTCTTCGGTAAAGAGCGTGCGGAATACATTGATAAAATTCTCGCGTACCTGCGCGAAGGATTCAAGGAAACGAGCCGTGGCTGTTTCCTCTATTTCCTTCATGGTTTGCACCAGGTTTTCCTTGGCTGCATTGATGTCGTCGCGCTGTGCCGCAATGATATCGTGCCGCTCTTTGATCTCGTTGTAGGCCTCGCTGGCCATTGGGTTGATCTCGCCGTAATTGTCGAGGCGGCGCTTGAGGTTGTTCACGTCGCGTTCGAGTGTATCGCGTTGATATTCAGGGTTTGGCTCCTGGTTGATCACGTCGTTTACGCCAATGCCAAACTCTGCTCGCAACCGCTCGCCGATGGCGGTGATCTCGAACTTCACGTCGTTGAACTTCTCTTTCAAGCGGTTGACGAGCACCTGCAAATCCTGTTGTTTGCGGAAATTGTCGCGCTGCTTGTTTTCAAGTTCATGGATTTCGTTGCGGGCCTTGAAATAGGCCTGCTCTACCCCACTGAGCGCGGCTTCTTTTTCTTTTTTCTCCGCGTAGCCTGTTGTTAATTCCAGCGTAATCCGTTGAATATCAGTCTCTATCAGACTAATTTCGTCTTGGTTTCGGGCAAGGTTGGTTTGCGCCGTGGCCAGGGTTTGGCGCAGGTCGTTGCGGCGGTTTTCACGGAACGTGAGTTCTTGCCGGAGCGTGTTGACTTTGTTTTGTTGCCGGATGAACTCGATATTTTTTTGGTTGTAATCTGCGCTGGCGTGGCTGAGTTGTTCGGCCACATCACGAAAAGAGCCATCCGCGCTGGTGAGGCGTTCGCGCAGGGCATCGGCAGCGGCAGTTTTCTCCTGCAACACTTGTTCGATGAGTGCGTTGCTGGCGGTCAGGTTGGTGATGCGCTGGTTGGCATCGCCTGCCTGGGCATCGAAATTGGCCACGAAGGCTGCGATATTGTCCAACTTCGCCTGCATCCCGGCTTTGTCCTGGCTGAGGCGGCTGAGCACTTCCCGCTCACGCTGAAGCATCGCCGACTGGTCAGCATTGCGCAACGCAGAGATGTGCGTGCGGAGCGTGCTGAGTTGCGTATTGAGTTGATTCTCTGTGCCTTCCAACTTCTTGATTTCCGTTTCAAGGATTTCAAGGTTTTTCTTTCGACCAATTTTTTTGCCTTCAAACAGTCCGACGGAGCCACCCGACATGGAGAATTTCCGCTTGACAAAAGTCCCCGATTTGGAAAGTATGGTTAAGTCAGCTCCCCCCTGCCCCCCCAAGGGAGGGATAGCAAGTTCGCTTTCTGAGATCACCACATTTTCTAAGAGAAACTCCATCAACGGGCGATACTGGGCTTCCACTTCCACCACGTCCACGGCGCGAATGCCTCCGGGCAAAAGCGCAAGGGGGGGCTGATATTCACGGAAAGCATCGAGCATGAAGAAATTGGCGCGGCCTTTCTGACTTTGCCCCAGTAAGCCGATGGCTTTCATGGCCTCTTCGGCATTCGGCACGACGTAATAGTTGAGGTAATTCTCCAGGTAATTCTCAATGACGATCCGGTATTCTTCGCGCACATAAAGCATGTCTGACAGCAGGGGGCAACGCTTGGCCCATTCCTTGTCCTGGCTCAAAAACTTGATACTTTCGGGGAAGCCTTCGAGCGATTCGACCATGCTTTTGGTCAGTTTGTGCTCGTTGCGGCGAGCATCGAGCGCGCGGTTGTGGTCGGCGAGTTTTTTGGCCAGTGCGTCTTGTTGTTGTTCGCCCGTGGCCAAATCTGCCTTGCGCTTGGTCTCGGCTGCATCGAGGTCGGCAATTTTTTTGGCCTGAGCGGATTCGGTTTTGGATTGTTCTGCCAAGTTTTTCTCCAGCATTTTCATCTCCTCACGGCGCGTGGCGATATCGCCCAAAGTGCGCTCCACATCACGGCGGAGGTTTTCGATTTGGTTCGTCTGGATCGCTTTGGTCTTCTCCAACTCCACTATTTCGCGTTCAAAAGCCTGTTGCTCCTTTACAAACTCGTCCAGATTCCCTTTCATCAAATTGTGGTCGGAACGGACATTTTCAAGCGCCTTTTGGGCTTCGGAGAGCGCGGTTTCAAATTCGCCTTCGAGATTCCGTTCGTAGTTTAGATCGGTCTGGTAGCCTTCTATTTCCGAATCCAGCGCGCGGAGCGTGTGGGTGCTGCTAGCGATTTGGTCGTCAAGGCGTTGCAGGTCGTTGGTGATGAAAGAGCGTTTTTGCTCCAGCATCGCCTTTTCGTTTTCTTTGCCACGAATACGTCCGGTGAGTTGGTTCACCTCCTGCTGTTGCTCGCTGAGGCTGGTTTCCTTGTCGGTATGGCTTTTGCGCTTGGCCTCCGTGTCCGCTTCGAGGAGGCGGGTCATGGCCTCCGTGCTACGGTAGTTGTCTTCTTCGCGGGTGATCTGACTTTCGAGTTCTTTGTAGGTTTTTTTGTGCAGGGCAAGGTTATTGACGGCCAGTTCGACGCTGATGGTTTTGTATTCGGCTTTCAGTTCGTAGAATTTCTGGGCGCGTTCGGCCTGTTTTTCGAGTTTTTTGAGTTGGTCGGTGATTTCAAACAGGAGGTCCTCTACCCTATCCAAGTCGGCGGCGGTGGCTTCAAGTTTTTGCTTCGTCTCCAATTTCCGGGCTTTGTATTTGCTCACCCCGGCGGCCTGCTCGAACATTTTGCGCCGGGCTTGCTCCCGGTCGGAAAGCATGTCTTCCACCATATTGAGCGCAATGATGGCGTAACTGTCTGGCCCGATACCCGTGTCAAGGAAGAGCGAGGTAATGTCCTTAAGTCGGCAAGAAACCCCGTTGAGGCGGTATTCGCTCTCCCCGCTGCGGTAGAGAATGCGGCTGATGGCGACACTGGTGTAGTCGGTGGGCAGCACGTTTTTGGTGTTGTCGAACGTAAGCGTCACTTGTGCCATTTGGCCTTCCTTGCGCTTTTTGGTGCCGTTAAAAAGGATCGAGGACATCTTGTCCAAGCGCAGCTGGCTGCTTTTTTGCTCGCCCAGCACCCAGCGAATGGCGTCTACCACATTGCTTTTGCCCGAGCCGTTGGGGCCCACCACGCCCGTCACGTCGGCGTTGAAGTGGAGCACGGTTTCGTTGGCGAAGGACTTGAATCCCTTGATTTCTAATGATTTGAGCCGCATTTTCTACCCTTGACAATTGACCTATGACTATTGACCATTGACCATTGGCTGTTGACCATTGACCAGATTCCGTTTCAGAGATGTGTTTGTCAAGAGTC
>JANMME010000707.1:0-3323 GCA_031373015.1 Saprospiraceae bacterium | reverse complement strand
ATGATCCAACGAAAGCCGCAAGGCTTCTGAGTGAAGCAGGTTTCCCAAATGGGAAAGGCATGCCCAATATCACATTGTTGTGCAACAACGATTACCTCGACCTCTGTACTTTCATCGCGCGTCAATGGGAGGATTTGGGCGTAAAAGTTAGCATTGAATTGACCGAAACGGCCCTGCTCCGCGAGCGTATGCGCAATGGCCAAGCCCCGTTTTTCCGGGCTTCCTGGATTGCCGACTACCCCGACGCGGAAAGTTTTATGACTTGTTTTTACTCGAAAAACGCCACCCCGCCGAATTATACCCATTTTCAAAATGCTGCATTCGACCGGCTATACGAAGCATCGCTCCGTGAAACGGACTCCGAGCGTCGCTATACCTATTACCGAGACATGGAAAAGATATTGGTCGAAGAAGCACCCGTGATTTTTCTGTTTTACGACGAGACGGCGCAGTTCGCAAATCGTCGGGTAAGTGGCCTTTCTCGCAATGCTATCAATCTTTTGTCGCTGAAAAAGGTGCAAATCGAGCGTTGACCCATTTCCCTTTATCCCGCTTCTTCGCCCCCTCCTCCTTGTTTGATGGCCATTTATCTAATATCGGAAAACAAGGCAGGGAAGCTTGTTGTCTTTGTGGGAGGAATAAAATGTGGGTTTTCATTATTCCATGCTTATTCAGATCAAGCGACGCATACGCAAGAGCACGTCGGTTCAAATAAACCCTGCCTACCGGCAGGCAGGAAATCACCAGATAAACTAATAAACAACAGCAGCATGAATCAGTTTTTCAAATTCCTATTCGCCTCTTGCCTGGGCACTGCGCTCGCATTGGGCTTGCTTTTTTTCATAGGCATCACTTGGATCGCGAGTGTAGCGGGCAGCGCCTCAGAAAAACAAAAGGTCAAAATCAACGCCAACACGGTGCTCGAACTTGACTTCAAAAATCCCATCCCAGAAAAAACCAACAACCTCCCGATGGAACCTTTTGATCTGGAGAAAAAAGACGTTTTAGGCCTTCATGACATAGTGGATGCCATTCACCGCGCCAAGGAAGACCCCGACATCAAGGGCATCTACCTCAATGCCTCTATCGTCATGCTTGGCAAAGCCAGCTCTGCCACGCTTCGCAACGCTTTGGACGATTTCCGATCTTCAGGGAAGTTTATCATTTCCTACGCCCATTACTACACACAGGGCGCCTACTACCTCGCCTCCGTGGCCGATAGCGTGCTGATGAGCCCCCAGGGGGTGGTTGACTTCAGAGGCTATTCGAGCACCATCACTTATTACAAAGGCCTGCTCGACAAACTAGATGTGCAAATGCGCATCTTCTATTGCGGCAAATACAAAAGTGCCACCGAGCCATTCCGCGCCGACAAAATGAGCGACGAGAACCGTCTCCAAATCCGTGAATACATCACTCCGCTCTACGATATTTTTATCAAAGACGTGGCCAAGAGCCGCAACATTTCTGAAACAGAACTTCGGCAAATAGCAGAGCGTTACGACGGTTTCAATGCCGAAAAAGCCAAACAGACCCGTCTGGTGGATCGTTTTGCTTATGAAGATGAAGTATTTGCGATGATCAAAAACCGCATCGGGCTTTCTGAAAAAGAAAAACTCAACCGCGTCAGCCTCGAAGAGTATTTTGATGCCAAGGGCAAGAAGACCAATTTTTCCGTCAAAGACAAAATAGCGGTCGTGTACGCCGAAGGCGAAATCCACGATGGCGACCAAGGAGACCCCGGCATCATCCTGGACGGGAAATATGTGAAAATGCTGCGCAAAATCCGCAAAGACGATCACATTAAGGCCATCGTGCTGCGGGTCAATTCGCCCGGCGGCAGTTCGCTCGCCAGCGACAACATCCTGCGCGAACTTGACCTGTGCAGACAAGCCGGCAAACCCGTGGTGGTCAGCATGGGCGACGTGGCAGCTTCCGGCGGTTATTACATCGCTTGCCATGCCGACAGCATTTTCGCTGAGCCTGCCACCATTACCGGTTCTATAGGCGTGTTTGGCATGATCCCGATTTTAGAAAAAACCATGCGCAACAAACTCGGCATCACCTTCGATACGGTGCGCACCCAGAAATTCTCTGCATTTGGCAGCACGGTGTATGATTTTTCTCCTGAAGAAAGCAAACTTGTGCAGGATCGCGTAGACTGGATCTATCAGGATTTCCTGGGCAAAGTCGCCGTAGGCCGCCACCGCAGCCCGGAGCAAATCCATGAAATCGCACAAGGCCGCGTGTGGTCTGCTGCAAAAGCCAAAGAAATTGGCCTCGTGGACGATCTTGGGGGCCTTGATCGCGCCCTTTCAGCTGCGGCAAAACTCGCCCATCTGGAAAAATACCGCACTGCAGAATACCCGCAGACCAAATCTGGAATGGAGCAGTTCATTGACAAACTCATGCACAAAAAAGACCGCGACGACAGCGTCCGGGCCTGGGCTTTGCGCCAGGAACTGGGCGAGTTTTACCCGATTTATAAAACCATGCAGGGCTTTAAACAGAACAGTGGGATTTTATTCCGAATGCCGTATGAGTTGAGTGTGAATTGATTAGATTCATTTTATCCACCGTCTATTCAATGTTTCATGCAAGAACAAAACAGACTCAAGCGCCTTAGTTTCTTCCTCTAATTCAATCAGATGTAAGAAAACCTCTTCGATTTTAACCTGATGGTTAATGGTCGTCTCTCCTAGTTCAAAGCTTCCATTTTCCTCCACCTTATCTGCGCTGGGTGTACCAGGCAAGTGATGATATTTCGCGATGTATGCCTCCACTTCTTCTAGGGGCATGAGTTGGTAGTCTTTTTCAAATTCCCAGTAATAATTGGTAGGATATTCAAATGAAGATAAGGGATCTATATCTGGAGTAAAAATAATGTTTGAATTAGATAAATAACAATCCCCATTACTGTTTAAAGTACCCTTGATATTCATTTCGAGTGGATAAACAAAGTCTTTCACTTTTATATCTAAACATTTGAACTCGCTATTTCCATTGGCATCAGTAACGGTGACACATACAGGATTTGATGAAAATCCAGTTTCAGAGAATGTTGCTGATTCGTTGGCAACACCTTCGAAGTCCCCTCTTGGGAGGCAGTCTGCTGAACAAGATGGACAATCAGCGTCCCCCATGTTCCAAGTATATATATAGGGTGGTACCCCTCCCGTTACTTGAGCATTAAAAGTTACCTGCTGGTGTTTATTCCGGAGTATCTGACCCCCTCATTCCGGAGGTTTGACCCCCTATGTGGATAAGTACGGCACAAGTTGGGCGTTAAGGTAGTTGGTTTAGATTTTTTCGTCTGCTTTTTC
>JANMME010000666.1:0-2511 GCA_031373015.1 Saprospiraceae bacterium | reverse complement strand
AAAGCATCAAATTCTACCAGCAGCCGAGTGGCAAATTCATCCCGATGAAACAAGCGGGTAAAGACACGAAGAAGTTGGACGGATTTTTCTGGGATAGAGAAAGGAGGCCGAGGGGTGTGGGGGAGTTGTGAAGGGTGTAAGTGAAGCGGTGACTCTAAGTCTAATGTCGTCAACTTAAGGGCTCTAAGACCACGAAGTGGTCAAATTTGAATAGCCCCCGATGAAATACGGCTTTTGCACAGCCCCTTGTTTCTTCCTCCTACCCCGAAAAAGCAATTTTTCGGGAAAAAAAGAGGCTGTTTTTCAAATGCCCCCAGTTCATTGACATATTGGCCAATCCATATCTTGCCCTTGGCAATCAAGCACCAAAGGAACTGGTTAGAAAAGTGGGTGTCACTGCCGTCCTCTCAATATGCGAGGTTTTGGAGCAATTGCCCGAGGATGGCTTGGACAGAGTTACCGTGCGATGTTTTGACATGGACGAACTCTACCAAGGCCACCATCGCTTCCAATTGGCTCAGGCTTCGCAACAAAGGGAGGGTGTCCATAGGCCCGTTAATGCCGAGCCTCGAGCGGAACCGGGACAGGAGTTCATCGTCGTGGGCTGCACGTTTTAGTATCGTGTAAGCTGTGGAGACAAAAGCGATGTGCGTTTCGATGCCATCGAAGTCCCGCAACTGATACTTGTCCAGCCCCTCGTCTTTGCCCTCTTGGTGAAAGGTTTCGACGGGCCACCTGTGGCGGCGGATGCGCAATATCCCACTGGCGAACCAGTGATGGCGGTTGCTTATGCTGAAACGGGGCGAGTCACTTAAATCTTTGTTTTTAAATGAAATGACTAACCGTTGTCTTTTTAAAAAACCTTTGATCCTGTGGGTAGCGCAATATGCGTAGTAGGTCTCTTTCTGGCCTTTGTAAGGCACGGTGGTCTTGAAAAAGTGGGGCTTGCCTTCTGCGTGCTCCCTTAAGAGCCGCCGTTTGAAATCGGCCAGCGTGAGCAGTTCCGAGCCAGCCAGTTCCACTTGCTGATAGTCGGCTAGGGTGCCGACGTAGGACATTTGCAGTTCCTCGTCCAGGATGCGGCACATGTCCGCGCCCGTATAGCCGCCGTCCATCGCAAGGGGCAAATCCAGGCCGGGGTGCTCCTTGACGAACAGGCGCAGCAGGTCCAGGCCGATGTGCAGTTTGGTCTTGTACACCTCCAGCAGCGCGGGGACCCGGAACTGGTAGTCCTTGAAGCGGTCGCGGATGTATTCGCGCCACTTGCGCGGCTCCTCCAAGCGTTTGTCCCATTTGTTTTGGTTGACATGGATGCCCTGCTCGCGCATCTTGCCCGCGACCGCCTCCCAATCGGGGGGGACCCACAAACGGTTGAAAACCGGGTAGTCGGTCCTGTCGTCGCTGTAATGCACCGAAACCAGGTTGTGGGCAAAGGTGTAATGCTCTCGCACATGGTCGTACAGCCAATAAATGCGCTCGAAATGTTTGCCGTAGTGCTGCATCAGCGAGTCGTCCAGGGCCAAAACGCCCCCGCCGTCGGCAGGGCCTTTGAACCGCGTCGCCTCGCTTTGTTGCATCAAGCCCACCCGAACGCGGTTGAGGGCGGCCAAATCGAAGGACTGGCGGTTGACGAAACGATTGAAACTGCTCTGATTGCGGGGCTCCAGCACGAACATCCGGTTGATCGCTTCGAGGGTTTTGTTCTCGCTCACCAGCAAGCCCGACAAAAACCGTCGAAAATACCGGTAGCCTTCCGGACTGAACAGTCGCTCAAAATGAGGGGCGTAGTGCTCCACGAGGCAGGGATACCTTACTAAAATGTGCATGGCAGGGTAATTTTACCGCAAAAAAAATGCGATTTCGCAAAATTGCCATGCGGATTAGCCAAAATGTCAAAGAACTTAGGCGAAAACTGTGCAAAAACCGTAATGCAATCCGGGGTAATGCGCGAGGGGTTTAACAACCCTGAAAGGGTTGAATAAAACACGCCAATCAATTATCCATCAAACCCAACCAAACACTTGAAAATGAGCACTTACACACAAATCCTGTATCAAATTGTCTACAGCACCAAACACCGGAAACCCACGCTTGTCAAAGAAAACCGCTCCGAATTGTTCAAATACATTTGGGGCATCTTGAACAACAAAAAATGCCATTTGTACCGCATCAATCGCGTAGAAGACCACATTCACATCGTGACCCATATCCACCCTTCGATCGCCCCTGCGGATTTAGTAAAGGACATCAAACTCGCTAGTTCAGGCCATATCAAAGAAAAGGGATTGTTCCCTGATTTTGGTGGCTGGCAGGACGGATACGGTGCTTTCACCTATTCGTTCAATGCAAAAAATGACCTCGTAAAATATGTAAAAAACCAGGAGGAACATCACAAGACCAAGACATTCAGGGAAGAGTTGATAGAGATGCTCGAAGAACATGGGGTGGAATTTGATGAAAAATACCTAGAATGAGCGGTATTGAATCGGAACAACAACATCGGCTTCCGCC
>JANMME010000662.1:0-5470 GCA_031373015.1 Saprospiraceae bacterium | reverse complement strand
CGGTCGCCGAACAACTGGGAAAGTATGCGGATGTAGGGCGTTTCGCCACAACCTGCACAAGCCCCGGAAAACTCAAAGAGCGGTTCAAGGAACTGCGCCCCGCGGACCTGTGAAAAATCAATTTTCGCCCGATCATTGACCTCGATGGTCTCGAAGAACTGGATATTGGTTCTTTCTTGTTCCAAAATGGGCGCTTTTTGCGCCATGTTGATGGCTTTGTGGGTATTGTCGGCTGGGTCAAGCGCCGGACAGACCTCTACACATAAATTGCAGCCGGTACAATCCTCCACATAAACCTGAAGGGTGTAGCGCGTTTCGGGGAATCCACGGGCATTAATGGGAGCAGAAGGAAAACCTTTGGGGGCATCTGCAACCACATTCTCGTGATAGAATTTGGAACGAATGACGCTGTGCGGACAGACAAAGCTACAGTTGCCACATTGGATGCAAAGGTCTGGCTCCCACACGGGCACAGTATCTGAAATGTTGCGTTTTTCCCATTTCGTGGTACCACTGGGGTAGGTGCCGTCTGTGGGCATTGCACTTACGGGCAATTGGTCGCCACGTCCGTCCATCATCATGCCCGTTACCTCACGGACGAACAATGGGGCCTCCTTGGGCACTGCGGCAGGGAAATCGCTTAGGCTACCCGTGCGCGGTTTTTCCGTCACCTCATGCAGGTGCAACAAGGTGGCATCCACTGCCTGAAAGTTTTGCTGCACCACCTCCTGGCCTTTTTTGCTGTACGTTTTTTCGATCGCATGTTTGATAGCCGCAATGGCGTCTTCTTTAGGTAAAACGCCGGAGAGTGCAAAAAAGCAAACCTGCATGATGGTATTGATGCGGCTGCCCATGCCCACCTCTTCAGCGACTTTAGAGGCGTCTATGACGTAAAAGCGAAGGTTTTTGTCAAGAATAGCGGACTGCACCGAGCCGGGGAGTTGCGCCCAAATCTCGTCTTTGCTGAAGGGGCTGTTGAGCAGGAACGTTGCGCCAGGTTTTGCAAATTGGAGCATGTCCACCTTTTGCACAAAATTGAATTTGTGGCAGGCCAAAAAATCGGCATTCCGAATCAGGTATGGGGCTTTGATCGAGTTTTTACCAAAGCGCAAATGGGAAACTGTTTGCGATCCCGACTTTTTGGAATCGTACACAAAATAGCCCTGTGCATGCAAGTCTGTATTCTCGCCAATGATCTTGATGCTGTTCTTGTTGGCCCCGACCGTTCCATCGGCTCCAAGGGCAAAAAACAACGCTTGCGTCATGCTGGAATCTTCCAGTTCAAACTCCTCGTAGCTTAGACTCGTATGTGACACATCATCCTGAATACCAATGGTGAAATGGTTTTTCGGTCTGCTTTTTTTCAATTCATCAAAGATGCCTTTGACCATGCCTGGCGTGAATTCCTTGCTCGACAAGCCGTAACGGCCACCCACGACCAAAGGCATCCCGGACAACAGTCCCTGGTTCAAAGCTTCCATCAAAGAAGTCACCACATCCTGATACAAGGGCTCACCGGTTGCGCCGGGCTCTTTGCAGCGGTCGAGCACGGCAACTTTCCGGGCCGTTTTAGGCAAGGCAGCTACGAGGTTTTCCAAGGAAAAGGGCCTGAACAGTCTCACCTGCAACACGCCTGTTTTTTCGCCGGCCTCCATGAGGTAACGGCAGGTTTCCATGGCTGTTTGGGCGCCGGACCCCATGATCACAATAACCCTTTCGGCATCCTTTGCGCCGAAATACTCGAACAGTTTATAGTGTCGGCCCGTAAACGCGGCAAAGCGATCCATGGCATCTTGCACCATTTCCGGCGTACGGGCATAGAAAAGGTTGACAGTTTCACGGCCCTGAAAATACACGTCCGGGTTCTGGGCCGTGCCACGCACCACGGGCCGGTCTGGACTAAGCGCTCTTTGCCGGTGTGCAAACACATCTGCTTCGTTGATCATGCCCAAGATGACATTGTCTGGAATCAGCGTAATCTTATTGACTTCGTGGGAAGTCCGAAATCCGTCAAAAAAGTGGATAAAAGGCAAGCGGGCCTGCAAAGTGGCGGCTTGGGCAATCAAAGCCATGTCATGCGCTTCTTGCACCGAGGCGGAAGTCAGCATGGCGAAGCCTGTGGTTCTGGCCGCCATCACATCGCTGTGGTCGCCAAAAATAGAAAGTGCCTGCGCCGCCAAAGATCGCGCCGCTACATGAAAAACTGTGCTGGTCAGCTCCCCCGCAATCTTGTACATGTTCGGGAGCATGAGCATGAGCCCCTGAGATGCCGTGAAGGTGGTGGTGAGCGCGCCCGTTTGCAAGGCGCCATGCACAGCGCCCGCAGCGCCGCCCTCGCTTTGCATTTCAATCACTTCGGGTACGTGCCCCCAAATATTCTTGGTCTTTTTGGCCGACCATTCATCGGCCAATTCAGCCATTGTGGAAGAGGGCGTGATCGGATAAATGGCGCAAACTTCGTTGACACGATAAGCGACCAGCGAAAATGCCCTCTGCACCTGTCATCATATTTGGACCGACCTGAACAGTGCCATCTGCATCGAAGGAGATGCCCGGAATGTTTTTCAAGAAACCTGTATCCGTTTCCTGACCGAGCGCTAGGATGAGCGCATCTGCCTTCAGGGTTTCAAATTCGCCCGTTCCTTCGGGCTTGCCGGCTTCATTGACCCGCATTATTTCAACGGTAATGGTGTTTTCATGCATCTCTTTAATGCTGCGCAACCAGTTGATTTTCACGCCTTCAGCGAGCGCCTCGTCTGCCTCAAAAGCGTGGGCTGGCATGTGTTCGCGGTCGCGGCGATAAATGATGAGCGGTTCGTAGCCCAGTCGTTTGGCCACCCGGGCTGCGTCCATGGCTGTGTTGCCACCTCCGTACACGGCCACCCGCCGACCCAATTGAGGCGCTTGTCCGGCTTCTGTATCTTTTAAAAAGGTAAGGGCGTCCAGGATTTGACCGGCGTCGCGGGAAGGGATGTCTATTTTTTTTGAAAGATGTGCGCCAATGGCAATAAAAACAGCGTCAAAGCGCCCTGCTGTTTTTTCCAGCAAAACATCGTTTACCTTGTCGTTCAGTCGGACGGTGATGCCCATGTTTACAATGCGCTGAATTTCAGCATCTAAAACGTTGCGCGGAAGGCGATATGGTGGAATGCCGAAATGCATCATGCCGCCAAGCATGGGGCCGGCTTCCCTAATTTCCACCTCGTGACCGGCGCGGCGCAGGTGATACGCCGCCGAAATACCGCTGGGGCCACCGCCTATTATCAGCACCTTTTTGCCCGAAGGGATGGGGTCAAATGGTATTGTCCAACCCGCTTCGAGTGCTTTGTCGCCCAAAAAACGCTCAATGGCGTGAATACTCACGGGCGTGTCAATATGGGTTCTATTGCAATGATCCTCGCAGGGATGGTAGCAGACCCGGCCATGCACGGCAGGCAGCGGATTTTCTTCCACGAGTTTTTGCCAAGCTTCTTCACAACGCCCTTCCTGAGCCAGGGCAAGCCATGCTTGGATGTTTTCGCCGGCAGGGCAGGCATGGTTGCAAGGGGGCAACATGTCCAAATACGTCGGAATCTGAGAACGAAGCGCCCCCGTGCCCTCCCCGTGGGCTTGAAGATCAGAAGGACGGGCGATGTCTTTGTTTTGGGTCAGCATGGCTCAATAGTTGAAAACAGTCAAAAGGGTTGGATCGCATTTCAATGTCGAAAAACCGAAGATCCAACGACGAAAGTCCCGTGATTTTAGAAGGGCGCGAATGATCTCGCTCACCGGGATGGTTGATCTTGCTCCAAACGGGTTCTGACATCTTACGGGTAAGATAATAGAAAATAGAAATATTCCCGACAAATACAGCTTCAACGCACGGAATTTGCCTTACTTTAGCGGACACAAAAACTACAACCTGCTGCTTATGAAACTCACCAAACACCCTTACCTGTTGGTGCTTTTTAGCGCCCTCTGCTATTTGCTTCCTGCTCAAAACATCCAGATTTCCACACCGGACCTTGACACACTCATTGTTTGTACCACAGACACCTTCACCGTGAAGGTGCAAAACAATCATGCTGTGCCGCTCATCGGCGCATTGCTCAACACAGCCCTGCCGCAAGGACTTACCTATGTTGCGGGCACGGTGGCCGGCGCAAGCCAGCAAAACATTTCGAATCTTTCCAGCCCTTTTTTCGGGCTGCCCGATGTGCCTGTCAATCAATCTGTTACGGTGACTTTTGTAGTCAGCGTCAATTGCGACGCAGCAGATTGGTTGGATGCCATGCAAGTATTCGTCGCCACCACTTCTGTTACCTCTTCGCTGGGGAATGCTCAGTTCAGCACGACCATCAAGGTGGAGACAGCTGGGATATTGATCCAAAGCGTAAGTCCGGCATTGCTCATGGGCGAGAAAGGCGACACCTTGATACGCACCATTTGTGTGCAAAACACGCGTATTGGAAAGATCGGCAACCTGCACTTTGACGACAGCCACCTGGGAGGCTTTGACATTTCGGTGATCGGAGCAAATAGCCAGTCGAACAACCCGACGCTCTTTTCAGCGGAGTTCGACGGCAGTATTTTTGAGTCTGTTGGCAACGGCGATACCTGGCTCGATCAATATGAATCGGTATGCTTCGATGAGCAAATCGTCATCACCGATTGTGGGATTCCGGCTTTTACCAACCCTTCGACCTTGCGGGCGGGATGGGGCTGTGGTGGCGATGTTTGCCGTTACTACACCTTCAATCCAGTGTTTATCCAAATCAAACCCTCTACCAAGGTTCCAGATCTGGTATTTGAACAAGTTTGGAATCCCCCCACCGATTATTGCAGCAATACCCCAGCCGTAATGGGCTTCAAAATCAAGAATATAGGCAAGGTTGAAGCAAAGGACATAAAATTTGATCTTACATTGGTCTTTGGACTGCCGCAGGCAGGGATGAAAATAGGCTCTTTTCGAATCGTGACCGCAAATGGGAGCACGCCAATTGTACCTAGTGTGTTCTCCCCAACACTTCTTCTTTCCTGTGGGCTGAGTGCTGCGTCCGAGGCTTCATTCTTGATTCCCGGAGTGGCGGCCTCCGAGTCAATTCAGTTTTTGTTCGATATACTTACCTGCGTTGCTCCCTGCGAAGTGGTACAACCCACTATCCGGGCAGATTATGTATACAAAAATGACTGCCTTCCGAACGGAGGCGCATCGGGCAATGCTTTTGTCATCCCGGAGGACGGATATGTTGTGAAGGGTAATGTTAAAGCCAACATTGGCACTTGTATGGAACCTGGACAGAGTTATCCATTTTTATATGAAGCCGTAGGCAAATATCTGAGGGAGGATGGTTTTTGGCATTTGGAGCTCAATTTGCCTCTGGGCATCACCCTCGACGCTAATTGTGGCACCTTGCTTGGCAACAACGCCCCAGTCTTGTTTGAAACGACCCCATTGGCCGACGGCGGGCAAAACATACACCTCGCCTGG
>JANMME010000658.1:0-7340 GCA_031373015.1 Saprospiraceae bacterium | reverse complement strand
CGTCATTAACCTGCGTTTCAAAAATGCCTCCGCTTTTTGGAAACCGGAAAATGTGGAAGGCTTGTATTTTCTTAGAGGAATATTACTGGCTTATCGATGGAAAATATTGATAACCAATCTTGTACTCGGATGAATGGAGGGGGACAAAACGCTGCTGCACCCAACGCAGACTATCCAATCCATGCAGATCTGTTAGTAAGTAGTTGTCAGCAATTTCCAGATATCCATTGATTGAAACCAGACTATCCAATCCTGCCAGGCTTACAAGGGCAGGGTTGCCTTGAATACTTAGATTCCCGCCAATGCTGTGCAGCCCGGTTATTCCATTCAGGTTGGTGATCCATCCATTCCCAATGGTCACATTCCCAGAAATGTCCTTGCAGCCGGGATAATTGATTGGAAAATTGTCCACTTGGGCTTGGCTCCAAAAGGAAATATCGGTGGGACATTGTGCCAAAAGGAAATGAGTCGCGGCAAAGATCACCGACAAAACGAGTATTGTTTTTTTCATGGCAGATGAATTTTTTTAGTGAGACAGAAGAACTCCGAACGTATGAACCGATAAAGGTTTTTTGGGGCTTTCGAAATGGAGATATTCCTACTGTGCCGTAATCAACCATTTAAACGTTTGAGCGCTGGATTTACAATTTGGCCAGCGACAAAACCTTTCGTTCTGTGGCCGTTTGCACCACGATGCGGTACACACCGGCAGGCCAATCTGTCCCACGCAGCGGGAATTCGTGCTGACCTTCCGACCATGTTTTTTCGGAAAAAATCCGTTGCACAGTACGGCCATCAGCGCTTATCAGCCAGGCCGAAACCTTGGTTTCAGCCTTCAAATCGAGCGTCAGCACCGTAGACTCCTGTACCAAGCTCGGTGAGAGAATGGCCGACCAGGCAAGGGGCTCGACCACTTGGCGGTCGTCTGTTCCCGGCGGCGCGGAGAAGGCATCGCAAGGTGCAATACTGGCACTGAAGGTCGTACCTTCCGGAGCACGGAAACCCGGCATTAACCGGATCAGGTTGGCCTCATAGTGGACGGTAATACTGTCGGCCAAAGTAGCCGTAGAGGATATAAAAGTTTCCGCGCCGAACGTGTAAAAGCCCGTATGGGTGCCGGTCAGCACATGGAAAAGAGCACAGTCCTTTCGGCAAGTAAGGTAGTTGCGCTGGGTGAACAATGAATGACGCAGCATGGCCCTTTGTTCCGCCGAAAATTGTTTGTCGTAGCCGTTGCAATTGGAATAGGACATGATATTCTTGCCATCGGGTGTGAGGGCTATGCCGCAGCTATCGGCCCTAGCATCAGGGTCGCAATCGTCCCAATAATCATGACTGTCAAGGTGATCGGCTGGCGTATCACATAACAAGTCACCCTTGGTTTTGCAGTTGAAGCAGGCGTTGTTCTCGTCGCGGGTGACGTTTTCTTTCAGGCCTTGAAAAGTGTGCAGCAGGTTGAAATAATGCCCAAGTTCATGCCCAAAGTGGTAAGGGCTGCCTGCATTGTCAATGTTCATGATGATCCAATCTTTGCAGTATTCTTCGACCCAGCTGGGAAAAGACGACCAACTATAACCGTCCGTGTTTACCCAGTAAATGTTGATCATACCGGGTATTTTGTACAGGTCATTGAACTGGTATTCGGGTGTGGTTTCGCCGCATTCCTTGTGGGAGTCATGAATAAAGGTGTGATTGAACCAATCATTGTTTACGATAATGTGCGGCGCGCCACATTGAAAAAACTGGATATGGGCAGGGGCAAATTTGGCATTGGCGTAATCGAGTTCCTTGGCAACGGCGGCTTCTGTCAGGCCTCCCCCATACTGCTGCTGAAATTCATGCCAGAGGATGTGAAACTGTACCCCCACATAATAGGTGGTGGTGGTATCGTCGCGTTCCTGTGCGGTTTGGCCCCTAATGGCTTGTACTGCTTGCCGATATTGTTCCCAATCTGCGGCTGTAGGTTCGAAGCTGCATTTTTGCGCGTTTGAAAACTGGGCCGTCATCAGCGCTGCCAAAAGCAAGAAATAAAATTTATTTTTCATGACTGAAAGTTGTTGCGTGGATCATTTATGGGTGGCCTCAAGTGTTTCCACTCGCGCACGGAGCGCAGCATTTTCCTTGTTCAACTGAATGACGTATAAGCTGAGTTCTTCCACTTTTTGCATGATCTCGGTCATTTGTTTGCCCACTTGCAAGCCGTCTTTTTGAATCTCGGAAGCAGGGGTCACGTCAGGCAGGTGCTTGTTGTCGCAGATAAACTGTTCTACTTCGGCAAGCGGACGAAGCCGGAAACCGTCGTTGAAAACATAGTCGGCCCAGCCCGTTTCCACGCGCACTTCTTTGGCTCGGATAGTTCCGTTTACGGAGAGTTTGAAAGCGTCGCTGGCCGTGCCGATGCCCACGTTGCCGTTGGCAAATACTGTCAGCTGATTCGCCCCTCCGGTAGCCAAGTTGATGTTTCCCGTGGCACTGGCTGAATTAGCAGTCGCTATGTTTATGCTTCCGCTAAGGTTTGTACTTGCAGAACGGATCTCGAGGTCATTGTTGCCGGAATAAATGCCCATATATCCTTTTGTGACCGATACTCCGCCAGGAGGTGTTGTCAGCAGCGAAATATAATTGCTGGCTTGGGTGGATTCTAATCGAAGTATGTTAGCAAAAGCTCCTTTTACGGTTAATTGAACGCTTGCACTTGGACTGGCTGTGCCGATACCAACGTTGCCGGCTGTTGGCAGGATCGTAATGCGCTTTACGCCCTCGGTAACGAGGTGCAATTTGGAACCATTGCCTGAGCTCGTGCCAAATTCCATGTCCGTGCTGCTCATACTGGTATAACCTTTCTTGACACCCATAATAAGGTATTCCATCGTGTTGACCGAAGCGCCGGATTCTATTCTAAGCGGCGTAGAAATGGTGGAGGCACTTTTTACGTGCAACGTGGCCGCCGGGCTTTGAATACCGATGCCAACATTGCCAAAGTTGTCCACCGTCAGGCGGCGGTTGTAGTTCGTAACGAGGTGGGTGCTTCCTCCTGTTCCCCCAACAGTACCGATTTCCATATCGTTGTCACTTGCACCCGCGTACGCTTTGTTCCCTGTGGAGGTGTAAAATTCCATCCTTGTAAAGTTCGTGCCCGATTCCAATCTCATGGAGCTGCCCGACTTGCTTTTGACATGGAATTGGGTCTGGGGGCTGGTTATTCCGATGCCTACATAGCCCGATGTATCCACCGTCAGTCTGGGCAAAAAGCGAATCGAGAATTGCAGCTTGCCGTTGGGGTTGGTGTTGCTGGTACCGAACTCCATGTCGTACGGGCTGCCGAGGAGACCAGAGTAGCCTTTGTAGGTACCGGCCGTGAAATAGGACATGTAGTTGAAATCTTGCGTGGATTCCATGCGAAATGGATTGACCGTTGTGCTTTTCAGGTGAAGCTGCGTGGCAGGGTTGGTTATCCCGATACCGACCTTGGCATTGATGTTAGTTGGGTAAACTATACTGTTACTATTTGTGCCCGTCCATTGCGCTGAAGCCGTTTGGGCAAAGCAAAAGATCAGCTTGGTAGCAAGCAAGATTGTAGCTATTTGTGAGAAATTTTTCATGACTTGAATCAGTTTAAAAAGTGAAAAATGGTAAAGCTGTCTTACCTGTTTACCATAAGTTTCAAGGTTTTGTTCAGACTGGCTGATTGCACTCGAACCAGGTAAACTCCGCTTACCCATTGATTTGCAGGCAACTCGATCTCTTGATAGCCTTCGTCCAGAACAGTTTTAGATGCCCAGATTTGCTTCCCAGTTATATCGAACACTTCCACGCTGGCGTGATCGGTTTGGGTGGCTTCTATTGACAGGTAAGCCGGCTGCCTGCCTGTTGCCGGATTAGGAAATATTTTTGCTTCGGAAGCGACCCCGGGGGCTTCATTTTCTTCCGAACGCCCGTCTGCACCGCCCCCGCCAAACGGTATGCCGTCGCATCTAAACTGGTTGTAATTCGGGTTCGACTTGTTTGGCGAAGCTGTATTCCAGAAAATAACCTGCAGTTTGTTGTTGCCTTTTAGTGCAGTAGTAATCCCCGAAGTAACCGTAGGCGAGAAGGACACTGCTGGGCAATCCGCAAGCCCATGCGTACCAGTGCTGGTTGTCCGGATGGCATGCTGGCTGTAAAACAAAGCGCTTATCCGGCCGCCGCAGGTAATGAAATAACCAGCCGGGGTCCCTGCGCTTGCCGGAATGCGTGAAACACTCTCGCTGACATTCCCAATTGGGTCAGAAGCATCGAAATAATGGGTCCAGGAGGGGGCTGCCGCCGCCGAGAAGGGCAACTCCATAGCGAATGTCCGGCTAAAGAAAGGGTTGCCCGGTTTTGAGAGACCTGAAATAATACCACAAACAACAGCCCGGGTGCCGCTCGAATGTACGCTGAGCGTTACGGCCCTTGCGATGAAAGCATTGTTGGATACCCCTGCGCTGTATATGGCGCCAGTGCCCGATCCCGTCGAGGCGTCGGCCCGCACCACCCACAGGTGAGTGAGGTGGGTGCCGCCCACTACCATGTATTGGGCAAGGTCGAATTGATTGGCAGCGGGCTTGTACACGACATCCAGCCCCTCATCGTGCGACCTGCCGGAATTGTAGGTCTGCCTCCAGATTTCGGTACCAAACTGAGCGTTCAGGAGGAAAAGAAAGGTATGATTGCCCCCCACGCCGGCTTGGATATACTTGCCAGTGACGGCAATTACAGGCACCGACCCGCCTCCGGGATTCGGCGATGGGCGAAATCCGTTGCAGGCTTCGGCAGGCTCGAAACTCAGGCCCTCATCCGAACCGTAGCGGTAACACCAAAGCAGTTTGCCGTTTTCGGCCATACTGAAACGCGCCACGACAATTTTGGAAATCCCACTAATCGGATTGCGGGAGCTGCCGGTTACCACTACATCTCCATTAGATTGCCGCTCTACAGATACACCGCATTCGTCCACAGCCACGCCATCCACGTTCGGAAGCACCTTCGTCCAGATCGGCAAGCCGTTCAGATCGGTACGGATCAGGATCATTTGGCGAAGGCCGCCGGTCAGTTTCCGAGCGCCAGTGATGAAATACCCGGTGTGCGTCGTCGCGGTGTAGTCCAGATCAATTGATTTTCCGAAATACTGGAAATCGCCTTCCTGAATGGTGGCGAACATATCCACAGCCCCCGATGCGTCCAGACGGGTCAGCGCAATTCTGGGCGTCCCAAAACTCAGCGTGTTGGCCAAGCTGATGCTTTTGTTGCCAGGAATTGGCTTCCCGTCCGTGACTTCTTCTTGGTTTGAAAAGCCGCCGAAGCTGCTTTCTTGGGCTTGTGCCTGTTGAAGATACAAGCACATAGAGATCAGGGCAACAATTTTGAATATAGATTTCATGACTGAAAAAATTTAGAGGGTAGAAAATATTTGAGAAGATAAAAGGCATCGAGGGGCTTCATTGATGTATTTGCCCGTGGAGAATTAGGTGACACATCCAGTAGATAATTTTGAAATTTTTTTACAGTGCCTGTGAAAGGCAGCATCCGGAAGTACGCCGCCATAAAAAATCCGGCCATAATTATGAATCAGGCAAGCGGAAGAATTACCTTTGAAGCACTTTGCTGCCCTAAAATCTCGACTACCATGGAGCAATCGGACTATTTAGCGGCTATTCTTGCAGGCGACCGTGTGGCCTTGCGCACTCTCTACGAACAGCAACGCCCCATCATTCGCGGCCTGGTCCGGAACTATGGCGGCTCGGAAGCGGACGCCAAAGACATCTTCCAGGATGCGGTGCTTCTCGTGTATCAAAAAGCCCAGCGGCCCGATTTTCAACTTATCAGCAAATTCAGCACATACTTCTATGGCGTCTGCCACAACCTGTGGCTCAACCGTTGCACAAAAAAATCTACCACTGCAGAGGTCACCTTAACCGAGGATGCCAAATATATACCTGACGATAGCTCGCTCGAAGAAGACCTTATGAATGTAGAGCAGGGAAAACTCTTTTGGCGTGCATTCCGCCAATTGGGGGAAGATTGCCAAAAGGTGCTCGAACTGTTCTTCCAAAAGATCCCGATGGAGGCTATCGCCGCCCAAATGGGCTTTGGAAGTGAAGGCTATGCAAAACGGCGCAAACGCCAATGCAAAGACCGCCTGACAGAGCTGGCCAAACAGGATCCTGCTTACCTCGAATTGCTTTAATCAGTCACCGTTTTCGACACTTTAATCATGAAAAAAGAAACGCTACACGACTTGATCGAGCGCTACCTCGATGACGACGTTTCCGAAGCAGAACAGCAGACGGTGGATCGTCTCTTGGCAACGGATACCGAGTTCCGGGCAGCGCTGGAATTTCATCGGGCGATGCATCTTCACTTGGGCGATTCGGGCGAATTGCGGCTTCATGCTGCGCTGGACGATATTTTGCTTGCTCCGGCTCCCCCACCCGAAACTTTCGGGAGGCCGTCAGTCTTGACAAAACGTTCTGGCTGGCTTCGTTTCGGCGGCTTGCTGCTACTATTGGTGGTTGCAAGTTTTGCCGTTTGGCATTTTTGGGGCAATCCACAACCGTTACCCACTGAACCAGTGCCTGTACAACAGCAGATACAGAAACCTTCTACCGAGCCAATTGTGCAGACTGCTCCTGCCCCGATAAAAAACCAGTCAGAGGGTTTGCCCAAACGCCCGATCGCCAGAGCCAATCCAAAAGGTTTTAGACCCAATCCCGCCTTGGAAGCCCGCATGGGAAATGTCCGCGGCGACGGCGGCGTGGACATTTCTTTGTCCAGCCCGGCAATTAACGCGGTGTTTTATCTGAAAAATGGCAAGGTAATCTTGCCGATAAAAGGCAGTTTAAGTGCTGATTCTACGGCACTTCGCCAGCCGTTTCGCATGCTTATTTACTCGAATTCCCCCAAAGACTGGGAAAACAAACAAGCACTTTTCAATCTCCCACTACCCTTTAAACCGCTTGGGGAAGAACAATATCGTGTGGATTTTCACCAACAACTCCGCCTTCGCCCGGGGCTTTACTATGCCGTGGCCGGGCAAGAGCGCCCTGCTGAAACGGGCGGTGGGCATCGGACGCTTTGGGTGGGGAAATTCACGGTTAAAGATTAGTGGGATTCGACTTAAACGATTAAATCTTACCGAATTATGAAGGCGTTCCTGGTTTTTTGCTTTTGCTTAAATTCCGTTTTTTCCTTCGGCCAAGTCGTGGATTCTGCCATGACGCTTCGGGTGAATAATTTGATTGATTCCTCCAAACAACTCACCGGAGATCAGCGATTGGACGAGGCCATGCAGGTCGGGGAGGCTGCGCAAAAATTAGCCG
>JANMME010000636.1:0-2988 GCA_031373015.1 Saprospiraceae bacterium | reverse complement strand
CAGCAAATAGGTAGTCAAGAAGTGTAAATGCAGGAGGTGTGGAGTCAAAATCCATAATAACTCCACCGAAAGGGTAACCGCTTGAACCGGAATGGATCTTCCCATAGCCCATCGTCCAGATATTGTCGTGTTTTAGTTGAGAAAAGGCGGGCGTAGACAAAGCGAAAAAAATGAAAGCGAGCAAAAAGTCAATCTTTTTCATAGAGATAGATAAATGAGGACTGCCCATGGTGCTTGGCCATGGGCAGTCGCAGAAATGATCAGGAATTAGCGTGCAATTGAAACCTTGGCTGTGCCAAGGACTTTGCCTTCCTCATCGGAAAGCACGATCCAGTAGAGTCCGTTTGGAAACAAACCTAGATCAAGAGGGATGTTAGCCTTCCCGGGGGTAACTGACAGTGTTTTTATCTTTTGCCCCTGAACGTTATAAACCATGAGCAGCACTCCCGTGTCTTGCGTCAAGCTTACTTCGAAAAATCCGCTGTTCGGGTTCGGCGCAACCTGAAGGACTCGCTCATTGGTCGAATTTTTACTTTTTTGCAGTTCTCCTCGTTCTTGCGCATTTTCTTCACTGTTCAAATATAGGTCTTGATCGCATGGCGACAAGAACCTAATCCCTTCTTTGGTCGCAACTCCTGCGTCCACTTCATCTGCCTCTACCAAAGTGAGTGCATCTTCGTACAATGCCTCGGTCATGGGCAGGGCAAGCAAGCGACTAAGATGTAATTCGTTGATGGTCTTTCTGGCGGCTTCGTAAGGATGTGGCGTTGTGATGGCTTTATTGTACTCCGCTGCATCTTCCAAAGCAGCAAACACTATTGGATTTCTGGTACTTTCGAGTGTAGCCTCATCCGCAGCATTTGAAGCGATGAGTTCGAGCAGCGTTTCACGATCTGAGAACCAGCCCCCTGTAAGGTTCGCCAAATCCGAATAGTCCAGGCTTTCATCCAGGGCAGCAAGGTCTTCGAATGCCGCTTCGATGGCGGTGCGATAAGTGTCCAAATCCGTCTGGTCGCCAGAGGAAAGGCTTAAGGCATCTCGCATCTGCTCGGTTACATGCCCAAAAGAATCAATGGTCGTACGGTCAAAGCTGTTGAAGAATGTTTCTTCTGAAGAGCTTGACGGGCGCAAGTCAGGATAAATCAGCAGCTTAGTGTACACCTCGCGCTTCCAATCCCAAAGATTGGTGCCACTAAGGGTGGAGGTATCCATCACTACTTCTATTTCCGCAGGGGTGAGCGTGCGCTCGAGCAGCAATAATGGAGATATACATCCAGCATCCATGTCGGTACCTCCATCGTTAAACCAATCTGGATTGCCAAACCCATCTGGGTCCGGGTCAATCCTGTCATGGTCAGGCAGCCATGGAAGTACATCATCTTGAACAACAAAACGGGATTTAAGAGGATTACCACCCTTTACTTGTGCTGCAAATTTAACACAGGCATCCGGGTCCGAATCCCATTGATTGCCTCTTTCAAGCTGGATACCAATTTGAGCCGTGGTATCACCTTCAATCTTTAATCCAAAGCTATGATTGGCAAAATGATTGCTGCGCAATGCTACATTATTTATATTCACAAAATGCATTCCATGGTACGAAGAGTCCATTACATTATCACAAAATTCCGCGCCATTGAGGGAACTTAAATGAAAAGCGCAGTAAATAGAATTTAACAGCGTATCGACACCGGTCCCTATTATGGTGTCATTGCGAAAAATATGTCCATTGGTAAGTTTCTGTCCACTTGCAGTAAGGATATACATACCATGGCTAAAATAATTTTCCCTGATAGTACCGAAATACATTTTGTTATCATGCACGTTCAACTTGTCAGATTTGCCCATAATACCAAAGATGCCATTTACGCCACCACTATCCGAGTTAACCGTAAAATTGTTCCGGGAAATTTCCATTTCATCAGCAGCGTCAACAAAGTCATTAAAATTAATGCATTCCAGGCCATCAATCGGGTCGGAACTGACCGTAAACGTATTCCCGTCTATGAGACAATGGGTTCCGGCAGTTGCTTGTGGGCGATCCACCGTTATCCCGTAACGCCAATTGTTGGTAGCCATTGTGAACTGATTGTTCATGTTTATCGTGATGCGCTCGCTATTCAAGTTCTGCTCGGAGTGAATCCCCTCGCGCCATTCACCGTCGAAAATACATTGCTGGACTTTGAGATCTGCTCCAATCGCAGAGATTCCTCTAATCCCTCTTTCAAGAAACTGACAGGATACCACCCTAGCAGCCCCATCTGCCGCATAAACACCATAAAGCCCCATAACCTTAAAAATATTACTGATGGATTGTACTGCGCCGTTCTCAGTCCATATACCGTACATCACGCACTCAAAAATATTGGCAGTAGGGCCAGTCGAACCCGTTTCCAAAACGCCCACACTTGACACCAGGTTGAAATACTTGACTCCTGCGTGGGCAAGCGGGTAGTCAGGCAGAGGAAAAGGAGCGCCCGACAATCCTGTTGTATCGGCTAGATCCGCAGATTGCCAAAAATGATTGCGGACAATAGCAGCATTTAAAAAACCTCCGTTTTGCTGCACATTGTTGATACCAATGTGGTCGTTTCTGAACGAATTGTCCGCGATGATGTATTCGCCTTTGAGTTCGTCCAAACGCAGGCCAATATATGCATCCTCAATATTACCGTTTAAAAAATTAAATGTAAAATCATCATCCGCCCCGCTGGCATCCACCACGATCCCTTGCCACATTTTCTCACAACCAAAAAAATTACAGCCATCAAAAGTAACATTTATGGGGTCTGAACCGGAAGGGGAAATGTTGACGCGAGCATCGCCAGACATGCTAAAAGTACAATTCTTAAAAGTCGCGCTGATAGTAATGTTGTAGGTCCCCCCGATATGTATTATTTTATCCTCTACAAGACCTCCAAAGGGAATCCCTTCATTGTCGGAAGGTACCCCTTCGTCCCAACAATAGCCAGTAGAACAGGGGTCTCG